>CAVLCI010000012.1:0-31343 GCA_963661415.1 Bifidobacteriaceae bacterium
TTTGATTCGAAAAGCATAATGAATTGGGGTATATGGAAATACTCTTTTATGTACTGTTCTAACAGAAACTTGTTGAATAATGACACATAGTGTTTCAATAACTGGAACACCTGCAATTAAAATCAAAGACAGTTCCGTTTTTGTAACCATCGCTAGAGCAGCTAATACGCCGCCTAACGCCAGAGCACCCGTATCTCCCATAAATACACGTGCAGGTTTCTTATTGTAATATAAATATCCTAACAAAGCACCAATCAAGCACAACACAAACATCAATACAGAATATTTTTGTTGAACATAAGAAATGATAGCGTAAGGAATTAACGCAATGATTGTTACACCACTACTTAATCCATCCATTCCATCTGTTAAATTCACTGCATTAGAACTACCCGCAAACATAAATAATACAAGTAAGAAATACCACCAACCTAATGTAACTGTCGTTTTTGAAAATGGTAATGTAATGATTAGAGCCCCATGAATTCTATAAATGAAAAAGAATGCTACTGCTAAAATCACTTGCATTGTAAATTTCTGTAACGGAGATAATCCATTATTATTTTTCTTTACCGCAATCAAATAATCATCAACAAACCCAATCAAACCATAACCAACAAACGCTAATATTATGATCCATATATTCAAATCTGTAATAGCTTGTGGAAAACCAATCAATGTAACAATCACTGGAACAACAATAAATAAGATTCCACCCATGATTGGTGTACCAGCTTTTTTCTTATCATCTTCCAAAGCATATTCACTAACTGATTGTTTAAAAGATAATTTCTTTAAATATTCTATAAAATGAGGCATCACTAACATAACAATTGTTAGACTGACGCAAAAGGCAATCACTAACTTTAATGGCATAAATCCCTCCTTAGCCGTTCGAAAATTATAGTATATACAACTATCCAAATTCAACTTGTATCGTTGTTCCTTTTGTTACTACGGTTCCTGGTGCAACGGATTGTGATGTAACGGTTCCATTCCCACTTAGTTCAAAACCAAATCCTGTAACAGCCCATAAAGAAGATACATCTTTTCTTGTCCATCCAGTTAAATCTGGCATTGTAAAACTTTCTGTATCCGTTAACAAGAACACTCGTTGACCACTTACAACAGAACTATCAATCTTTGGAAATTGATCAATGACTGTATTTCCATTTCCTAGTATGATCGTTTCACATTCTGTAGAAGCTAATTTGTTATTTGCGTAATCTAATGAATGATTTAATAAATCAGGCATTGTAGATTCTTTGATTGTTTGTTGTGTTGTTTCTTCTGTTGTTGTAGTACTGTTATCATCAGTAAATCCATATGTTTGTGCAACTTTTCTTAAGAATGAAGTAATTGCTTCTGTTTCTGCATGTGCATTTGGATTATAATCTGCTTCAAATGCATAATAAACCAATACTTGTGGATTATCTGCAGGTAAAGCTGCCATCAAAGAAACGATCGTTTTATTACTTGTTTCATATGCATTTCCTTCACTACTAGAATCTGCAACCTGTGTTGTACCAGTTTTTGCGATGATCTTACATTCAGGAATCTGATAGAAACGTGCAGAACCATCTTCATCATTCGCAACACGATACATGATGGATTGCACTTGTTTAGCAGTATCCGAAGTTATTGGATTTCCTACTGTCGTTGTTTCTGCTTTGTAAATAACATCGCTATTATCATAAGCATCTACAATCGAATCAACAAAATATGGTTTTACCATCGTTCCATCAGAGAAGATTGCTGAATATGCTTGAAATAATTGTAGCATTGTTACTGTACTACCCTGTCCATAAGATAAAGATAATTTATCTGCAGGCCATGTGAAGTTTAACAATCCACTACTTTCTGGCAAACCATCTGTATTAACATTTGAAAAGAAACCAAATTTCTTCAAATATTCTAAATGTGTTTCTGGTGTTATATATTGTGTCTGAATCGTAGCAGCTACTGTATTCAATGAATAAATTAATCCGTGATCTAAATCAATTTGTCCATATTTCTTTTTTCTAGCATTATAAATACATCCATAGTTATCCGTAGAATATGTTTGTACAGGATCATTATTAGAATCTGAAGTAAAACAGAATTCATTTCCATCTGCTTGTGCATTTCCATCATAAACACCTTCATTGATTGCTGCGGCCCATGTAAATGTTTTTAATGTTGATCCTGGTTCATATGGAGTTTGAGCACCAATATTTGTATAATCTTCAATATTATCTAATGTATTTGGATTATAAGATGGTGTTTGTCCCCAAGCAATGACTTTTCCAGTATTGATTTCCATTGCGCCACCCCACGCTCTTGAGGCATTAAATGTTTCTTTCGTGATTTCAAAAGATTGTTCTAGTGTAGATTGAATACTTGAATCTAATGTTAAATAAACATTATTTCCATTTACCGCAGAAACGATTTCTTCTTTCATTCCTGGTAAAACATAACCATCTTTATCTACTTGATATGTTTTAGAGCCATCCGTTCCTCTTAAATAAGAATCTAGATATAATTCTAATCCCATTTTACCAACAGTATTTCCATTTTCATCAGATTGTGCATAACCAATCAAATTAGATGCAAATACATTATTTGGGTAAACTCTTTGAATCGAATCTGTAAATTCAATTCCTGTTAAATCTGTTGCTTCAATTTCATCTTTTACACTCTTGCTTAAGTTTCTTCCACCTAAACCAAGTTCTGTTTGATATTTATCTTGTGATAAATAATCCAATATTTTTTGTTGATCCATCTTTAAGATAGAAGAAAGAACTTCTGCTGTATGTTCTTTATCTTTTACATAGGCAACATCATCACCTACTGAAGGTCTAGATGAATCTAAAATACATATAATATTATATGTCTTATTGTCTTGTGCAATGATATTTCCATTTCGATCTCGGATTTCACCACGTAATGCTTGTTCTTTCTCCGTTACAATATTTTGATTATCTGCATAAACACTTAGATCTGTTCCAGAAAGAAAGTGTTCTTTTTTGATAGATACCATAAAAACATTGGTTGAAATGATCATCATTACCCCCAATGTGACAATCAAAATATTACGAACCGCATAATTGTTGCGTTTTCTTTTTTTCATGATCCTTATTCTCCATCTTGTGAGCTATCAGATATAGTAATGATATTACTTTGGTTACGGCTCATTCCATCACCCACCGCAATTTCATCTACCCTATCAGATGAAGAAAGTGTTTGTATTTCTACTTTAACTGCATCATTCTGCGTTTCTATTGTTGCGATTTGAGAATCAATAGATTGTTTTTGCGTACTTAAAGAATTGTTAAAAGAGCGTAAAAACAATGTACAAAAAAGAGATAGAATTGCAGACATAAAAAACACTACAAGTGAAAAGCCATTTAAGCTAATTCTTCTTTTTTTCTTTGTTCTCTTTTTTGTTTCAATCTTCATATCGCTATACCTTTATTCTTTCAATCACACGTAGTTTCGCACTATGTGATCTGTTATTTTCATTTAGTTCTTCTTGTGTTGCTAATATAGGCTTCCTATTTATTAATTGGAAGGAGGCCTGCTCCATCTGTTCAACCTTCAATGGAATTCTAGGCTCAACAAATGGAGCAGAGGAATAATCTTTAAAAGTATTCTTGACGATGCGATCTTCTAATGAATGGAATGTAATCACTGCACATCTACCATTCAAATCCAATAAATCTAATGCTTCTTCTAATCCTTTTTGTAAAGCAACCAATTCTCCATTCACTTCAATACGAATTGCTTGGAATGTTTGTTTTGCAGGATGTCCCTTCTTTCGAAGTTCTTTTGCAGGAAGTGCTGATTTAATCACATCAACAAGTTCAAATGTCGTATGGATCGGTTGTGATGTTCTACGTTTTACAATTGCCTTTGCAATAGACATTGCATAACGCTCTTCGCCATACTCTCTAAGGATTCGAATCAATTCTTTTTCACTGTATGTGTTTACAACTCGTTCTGCATCCAAATCTTGTTCTTGATTCATACGCATATCAAGCCTTGCATCAAATCGATAAGAAAATCCTCTTTCAGAATCATCAAATTGTGGAGAAGATACCCCTAAGTCCATCATGATTCCATCAACTTTTTCAATGCCAAGTCGATTTAATTCCTCTTTCATGGAAGAGAAATCAGCATGAATCATTGTTACTTTATCTAAGTACCCTTCTAAATTGCTTTCAGATTCTTTTAATGCTTGTTCGTCTTTATCAAATGCATAAAGATGACCAGTTGTTAATTTCGAGATCAAATATTTCGCATGACCTGCTCTACCAAGAGTTCCATCAACATAAATTCCATCAGGCTTTACATTTAAGGAATCTACTGTTTCATGCAATAGTACAGATACATGTTTCATTGCAATAGATCCGTCAAGTTTTCTGCAAGATCTTCTAAATTTCCTGCAGCTTCATCATCATAGGAATCATATTTTTCTTGTGGCCAGATCTCGAAATGGTCAGATACGCCTACGATAACACAGTTTTTAACGATATTCATATCGTCAATTTGAAATTGAGGTAATAAAATTCTTCCTTGATTATCAATCGTACACTCATCTGCTTTTCCAGTAATATGTCTAACAAAAGCACGAGCTGCAGCGTTTGTCTTAGGAAGCTTATTCAATTTCATCACCATCTCACTCCATTTTTCTTCTGAATATGCAGCAAGACAGCCATCCATCCATTCTGTGACATAGACAGATGTAGAAAGTTGGTCACGAAACTTTGCAGGAATGATTAGTCTGTTTTTAGAATCCAGATTGTGTCTGTATTCACCCATGAACATACCCATCATCCTCCACTTTCTACCACTTCATGACACTATTCTACCACTTTTCGATATATGTGCAATAAAAACTATACATTTTGTATAATTTTTTGCACAAAAAAAGAACATGAATGAACATGTTCTTTTTCAAATACAGTTTGTTACTAATTATGCGTTTTCGTTAACAGCGCTTGTTTCAGTAGCACCTACTTTACCGCAGTTAGGACAAGCATGATGTGGACGCTTTGTTGCACCACAAACTGGACATTTAACCAATGTTGGAGCAACGAGCTTATAATGTGTTCTTCTCTTGTCTCTTCTTGTTTTTGATACTCTTCTCTGTTGTACAGCCATTGTCTAGCACCTCCTACTATTCACTCTTGAATTGCTTCAGTTTTGCCAGACGCGGATCAATTTGATCTTTCCGGCTTTCCTGATACTCAGCTTCACTGTATACCTTCCAACCATCGCCTTCAGGATACTCGCCTTCTTGAACATCACTCACTTCTAACGGAACTTCTAGTAGAATATCATCTACAACAGCTTCTGTTAAGTCAATGACTTCATCACTAACGATTCGCACATCATCTTCATCCGTTTCACCCAAAACATACGTCTCGTTGCTATCGGTAGAAAATGGATATTCTATCAAATCACCTGTTATTGAATCCGGAACGATCATAACACCTTCTACATGTATTTCACAATAGAATCTGTCATTATCATCATCCAAAAATCCACTTCCAGATACATGAACATCATGAACACTTTCAATCAACTCATTCCACTCAAATTCAGAAGAATCGATTTCAACATCTTCATCAAAATTAACATGTACAGAATTTTTTAGTAATTCACTTCTCGTCCATTTCATAATAGATATGCGCTCGTTAACGCTAGAATATTATATCAAAGTCAATATCAAAGTCAACGAAATTCCGCATTACTACCCCTTTATATTTTCATCTAACCACTTCACAGTCGCTTCCATGACTTTTATAGAATCATCTTCATGCAGTGTTTCATGTCTCATATGTTCAAATAATTTTGTATTGATTTTTGAATAACCAGCTTTTTTTAACAATGAAATACTATGATTGAATCCTTTTTCTCCACCAATACACGGATCATCTTTCCCAGCAAATATATAAATCGGTAAATCTTTCTTCTTACATTGATACAAACTTGTATTACCCATATAAGTCATCAAAGTAAATAAATCTAAATACCCTTGATTTGTAAAAGGAATTCCACACCACTCATCCGCAAGGTATTCTTGTACATTTTTTTCATTATAGGATAGCCAATCAACATCTGTTTTTGGATGATCAATTACTTTATTAAACGATCCTGTAGCGAGTGTCTCTAATAATTTACTGCGGTTTTTCTTCCCTTTCATACCAATAATAATCTTCGCAACAAAAATCCCTATCTTACTTAAACTTTGATATTCAGGAATACCAGACAAAATACAACCATCAATCATTTCATCGTGTTGTTGTAAAAAAACTCTTCCGATAATTGTACCCATAGAATGGCCAAAATAAATTACTGGAATTTCTGGAAATTCTTTTTTTGCGATACTAGCTATTTCTACAACAGATTCAATTAATACTTTCCAACCATCTTCATCTGAAAAATATCCTTGGTATTCTTTTCCTGCCGTTTGTCCATGACCAGGTAAATCATACGTAATACAAGCATATTGATGGTCTGTAAAATATTTTGCGAGTGCGTCATATCGCATCTTATGTTCTTGCATACCATGTACACAAAATACAACTGCTTTTGCATCCTTTTCAGGATGATAAATTTGATATGATAATTTTTGTTTTTCCATATAATTGTTCCTCATATTAATATTTTAGCATCCAAATTAAAAAAAGAATATTAGACTCTTCTTGTCCAATACTCTCCTATTTCTCTTTGTTCATCATTTTCGTTCCACGAAACTTCATGGCGTTCAAAATATCCAATCACATTACCAGCTCCATCTTTTACTGGTGTAAAGAATTCTCTTTCTCCTGTTTTGTGATTTCTAGTTTCAAACATTTCTCCTTCGCCTTTTCTTGCACGTTGTAAAAAAGCTTCAATTTTACCTTTTGTATTTTCATTATGACAATTGAATAAACTATTCCCTACGATAACTCTATCACCATATCTCTTTTTTGCAGTTTGATTCATCCATCGAACAATATGGTCTGTATCAACAAATACAATTTCATAAGGATAACTGTCTAATATTGCTTGTAGAACTTCTTTTGTAATTTCCATAACACCTCAAAAAAATCTGAAGATTTCTCTTCAGATTATTCACCTTCAATGATAACGTTTGTATAAACTTTATTTACATCATCAGCTTCATCTAACAAATCAATTAACTTATGATATGCATCGATATCTTCTTGGTTTGTTAATGTAACATATTCATCTGGTAATAATGTAGCTTCACAAACTTCAAATTCTACACCTTCAACAAACTTTTCAATTGCTTCTTGACCCTTACCAAAATCAGTAAATGCTGTTTTAACAGTCATCACACCATCTTCAACAGATAGATCTTGTACATCAACATCAGCTTCCATTAATGCATCCAACATAGCTTCTTCATCTTCATAAGGGAAAACGAATAAACCAACTTGTTGATATCCAAAAGATACTGCACCAGCACCAGCTAATTTAGCTCCATGTGTTTTGTTGAAACAAGTCTTAACATCTGTATAAGAACGATTTGTATTATCTGTCAAACAATCAACGATAATTGTTGAGTTGCCAGGACCAAATCCTTCATATCTTGCTTCGTCATAGTTCTCATCAGAACCACCTTTCGCTTTATCAATAGCTCTTTTGATTACATCTGCAGGTACCTGGTTCGATTTTGCCTCAGCAATCTTTCTCTTGAGTGCTAGGTTCATATCAGGATCAGGGACGCCATTCTTCGCTGCAATATATAATTCTTTTCCAAATCTTGAGTACAGCTTTGATTTCTTTGCCGCTGTTTTTGCCATTGAGGCTGCACGGACTTCATGTGCTCTTCCCATCTAATTTACCTCTCTTTTCTAAAATAACGTAAAAATTATATCAAATGAGTATTATCTTGTGAAGGAAAATATATATGTATCCCACTTTTACATAGAAAGTTTTATGCTAAAATGTTTATAGTTATGAGTACATATGTAATAAGTGATCCACATGGTTGCAAAAAAGAATTTGATGCAATGTTAAAGAAAATCCAATTTTCCAAAGATTATGATGAATTATGGATTAATGGTGATATTTGTGATAGAGGAAATGATTCAATTGCTTTATTACAAGAAATCATGTCTAATCCTAGTATGCATATTGTCTATGGAAATCATGATGTTTGGTTTGAAAGATATATCCAAGAACTCATCAACTGTAAAAAAGATGATAGTATGACGGACCTCACAGAAGATTTAATGACATGGCTTCATTATAATGGTGGTTATACGACTGCAGATCAATTTATGGATCTTTCTTTTCCAGAATGTTATGACATTAAATTATATTTAGAAGAAAATAAAAGATTTTATAAATATTTAGATATTCACGGGCAAAAATTCTTACTCATTCATGCAGGACTTGCAGATGAATATTTCAATCCTAATGTACATCTATCCCAAGTACCATCAGAAATACTAGTATGGGCACATATTGATATTGATGATAATCCATTTTCTGATGTCAAAATGGTTGTAGGACATGTACCAACTTTCTGCTATGGAAAAGAATATGAAGGAAAGATCATACGCGGAAAAAATGATACGATATTTCATATTGATTGTGGATGTGTTTATGGAAGAAAATTAGCATGTCTTAGATTAGATGATCTAAAAGAATTCTATGTGGATAGTAGCGTTCCGTTTGTAAACTGTTAAAAAAAACATATGGTTGTTTTGAACCATATGTTTTTTGTTATAGTGATTTATTATGTCAAAAAAGAAAACCGCCATCATAAGACAGCAGTTATTCCTAAATTACTTTTCAATTGCAGATTTAATTAAATCTGTAACTTCTTCACATGTATCTAATTCAACAGCCTTTGCAGCTAATTCTTGCATTTCAGCATAGCTTAGACCATTGATCATCTTACGAGCACGTAAGATAGAAGTTGCGGACATTGAGAATTCATCAAGTCCTAATCCTAGTAGAACTGGAGCAGCAAGTTCATCGCCAGCCATTTCTCCGCACATACCACACCATTTGCCATTCTTATGTGCACCATCAATCGTCATCTTAACAAGTCTTAAGATAGATGGATTTAATGGTTGATATAAGTAAGAAACTGGTTCACTCATACGGTCTGCAGCCATAGAATATTGAATCAAGTCATTTGTTCCAATAGAGAAGAAGTCAGCATACTTAGACAACTGATCAGCTAATACTGCAGCAGCTGGAATTTCAATCATACATCCAACTTCAATCTTATCGCCAATCTTAACACCTTCGCTAATTAATTCAGCCTTTGCTTCTTCATAGCAAGCCTTTGCTTCTTTAAATTCAGCAACTGTTGCGATCATTGGGAACATAATGCATAAATGTCCATATGCAGAAGCTCTAATCAAAGCTCTTAATTGTGTTTTGAAGATGTCTTTTCTCATCAAGCAGAAACGTACAGCACGTACACCTAAGAATGGATTCATTTCTTCAGGGAATGTATAATAGTTCAATTTCTTATCGCCACCAATATCTAATGTACGAATAACAACTGGCTTACCTTCCATTCTTTCAAGAACTTCTTTATATGCAGCAAATTGTGTATCTTCATTAGGGAAATCATCTTCACTCTTCATATATAAGAATTCAGAACGGAAAAGACCAACGCCTTCACCACCATTTTCCAATACACCATCTACATCAGCAGGAGAACCAATGTTACCTACAAGAAGAACCTTGTGTCCATCTGTGGATACAGAAGGTTGATCCTTCATAGCCTTCAAAGCAGCCTTCTCAGCAGCATATTCTTCAGCCTTCTTTTCATAAGAAGCAATTTCTTCTTCACTTGGTCCAACAATAACTTCACCATTGATTGCATCTAATACGATCATGTCTCCGTTATTAACACCTTCCAAGATACCTTTGCATCCTACTACAGCAGGAATTTCCAAAGATCTAGCCATGATAGCAGAGTGAGAAGTACGTCCACCCATCTCTGTAGCAAAACCCTTTGCAAATTCTTTATTTAAAGAACCTGTATCAGATGGTGTCAAATCTTTCGCAACAACGATAACTGGTTCATCTAGAGTTGCTAGATTTGGAATTTCTTTTCCAGTTAAATTGCACATTAATCGGAAAGTTACATCCTTAATATCTGCAGCTCTTCCTCTCATGTATTCATCATCCATTGCTTCAAACATAGCAACCATGTTAGAAGAAACTGTATTTGCAGCATATTCTGCATTAACATTACTATTCTTGATTTCATCTTCGATCATACTTCTAAATTCTGGATCGTTCGCCATCATTAAATGAGCATCAAAAATAGCTAATTCTTCTTCTTTCAAACTCTTTGAAGCAACTGTTTTGATCTTTTCAATATCATTAACAGTCTTTTTAAATGCAGCATCAAGCTTTTGAAGTTCTTCTTCAGCATTCGCATCTTTCTTTTGAATGTCTAATACTGGTTGTTCTAGCTTGTATACTTTTGCGATAGCAATTCCTTGTGAAGCAGCAATACCTTTCAGCATTTTTTCTAATCCTCCTGCATACTTTTATTGATCATATTCATAACATCTTGAATGCTTCTTACTTCTAACATTTCATCTTGTTGAAAAGCAAATCCATAATATTCCTCGACATTCATCAAAAAATCAACAATTTCAAATTCATCCATTTTTAGATCTTCAAATGTTGTATCCGCTTTCAATACTACTGAACAACCTGTTGTTTTTTCATAAAGTTTCGCAAGAATATCTAATTGATTCATGAATAATCCTCTGTGAGAATTTTAACATCTTTTAGTATCCAAGACAATGCCAAAAATCCTCGATCGCTTTTTTATGAATTCGATTCAATGTCGATCTAGAAAGACTTTCATAATATGGCTTCGCATCATCATTGCCAAAATAAACCGCATTCAAAAATAATTGACTTTCTTTTGGGCAAAGTTCTAAGAGTTCATAAATATACGAAACATAGTCCAAATCATATCCACTTTGTACAACATCAAATTTACATGGTGAATAATTGTTATAGATAATTTTTGATTTTACTTTTTTATAACAATCAGCCATATGTTTGATATTTTTTCTCCAAACGAGCCAATTATCTTCATTACGATCATTTTTTCTAACATTCTTTTTATCAATTTTTTTATTATCTTTGTTTTTCATAAAACATCCTTCCTTTTTTAACCCCTATTTTCTATTACCTCAAATTAGAAAATGCATAGCTACGTAAATCGATATTTGTATAAACAACGAATCATTCTTTTAACCAAAATCAATATTAAGTAAAAAATATGAATTGTTTCTATGCAATATTTCAAAAGATTTCCATGACTTTTCATAATTTATCCTCCTTTCCTCGGGAATCTTTTTTCCCGCCTCTAATATACTATTCACAAGTTTTTTTGAAATTCCTTAAATTAAATGACAAAATATTTGTTCATTGTTAAAATATTTTTTAAAAGAGGAACATTATGACTTATCAAAGTAATACAAAATTATCAAAAAAAAGAGTGACGATTACACTACTTGTATTTGCAGCAACACCATTATTAGCACATTTTCTGAATATCTTTTTATCTCAATATGATATTTCATTAATGTTTGCTTTAAATCTTTGTGCAACAATACTGATCATGTACAATTGGAATTTATTTGGTATTCACTATAATCGTGCAAAATACAATTTCTTTGATACATGTATCTATGCATTTATAGCTTTTGTTTTAATTACACTATGGACTTATTTAAGTAATCGTTATTTAAGATGTATTGTAATCATGCCATCTCCTCAAATATTAAAAAGATATGGTTATGCAAGAATTGGAATGTTGATTGCATACTCTTTTTCTGAAGCAAGTATCATTAACATTGTTGAAAAAGTATCTACAGATCACATTCAAATCAAGCATCGTGAATTACAAGTTATTTTATTATCTGGTATCGCAATTGGTATTTTATTGACCCTTCTATTTTTACCAAGCAAAAACATTCTTACAATTTTAATTACTCTCTTATATAACGTTGTACTTTGTACGATCTTATCCTATTTTTACAATCAATCACATTCTTTCATCCCAGGAATGATTGGTTTTGCGGGTAGTAACTTATTCTTTATGATCATGGGTTTGATGTAAGTACAATAAAAGACCGGAAATTCCGGCCTTTTAATTTACTTGTTTTAGAAATTATCATTCGTCAACTTCAATGAGCCCATACCCACCATCATGACGGGAATAAACAACCGCAATTTTTTCGCTATCTTCGTCTTTATAGATGTAGAAGTTGTGACCTGACAATTCCATCTGCATGATTGCTTCATCTAATTCCATTTCTTCTGCGATAACAGATTTTGTTTTAACTGGAATATCATTTTCTTCTTCTGCTTCAATTTCTTGAATGAAAGCATCCGCAAGATGTTCTTTGTGTCTCTTACTTAAACGAGTTTTTTGTTTTCTGATTTGATCTTCTAATTTATCGATTGCCAAATCTACAGCTGCATAAAAGTCATCATTCACAACTTCAGCTCTTAAAATACCAATTTTACTAGGAATTGTTACTTCCACCTTTTGAGAGTTAGGATAAACTCTTGCGACAACCCTAACAATTGTGTTTTCATCAATAATCAAGTATTTACTTAAAGATGATAACTTTTTCTCAATCTTCTCCTTCATTGCTGGTGTAACTGTTACATTTTTTCCTACAATTTCGAACCTCATAAATAATTCCTCCTGTCTAAAATTGTATATAGAATTAGCCTTTTGGCTTTTGAGAATATTTTGTTTTTTATTATTTCTTCTATATTTCTTTTCTATAATTATTATAACAGTTATATAACATTTGTTGTGAATAAAATGTGAATATTTCTATTCATATTTCGATAATTTTTGTAACCATTGAAAAACAACGACCATTGCGTAAGAATCCATACCACAATATTTCTTTAAATCTTCAATGATTTTTTTCTTTTCATTTACATCTGTATCATCATTATAGTCTAGATGTCTCCATTGAAATACCGCATCCATCCCTTGTCGAATATCCAAATCTTGATAGCCAGGATTATCCATGAAATTCATAATAGATTTCAAAGACCAACGTCCTCTCATTCTGACATCATAAACAGCTCCTGTAACAAATGGTAATTGTAAATCTTCCATTCTTTCATTAATTTTCAATAATCTATCCGATAAATCTGGATACAAATCTGCAAGTTCTTGAATACGCACCTTTTCTGCACCATCTGCATTATATGCAATAACACTACCAAAAGACGGAATATCGTTTACTAAGTTTTCTGCTAAGTCTCTACGATCATCATGAATATTTAGATACACTTTTTTCTTAATAGAACCATCTTCTTCCATAATGATCAAAGCATACTCAAAAGGTAATACATCATATGGTTTCATTCCTATATAAGGCGGTATCGCAAAACGCTCCCATTCAAAATCCAAAAAAGCAATTGGATATTGGATATGTGAAAGCCATGTATTCAATGCTAGTAAATCCACATATGTACCATTCCCTTTATCTGCCATGATTTGTGCGTATTGTTGACGACTACCTTCTATCTTTTCAATATCAGCATCTTTCAAATAATTCATATTTGCTTCTTTCATATGATATTTTTCACCAGAAGCAATTAAAGTTAAAATAGAATTATCATCCATGATTTCTTCATGAGGAAAACATTCTTCATAATATTTACATTTACTTCTTCCAGTACATTTATTTGTTCTTACAGGACTAGAAAGATTATCTATATTAATATTTTCCATTTCATGAAGAATCAGCGTTGGATCTTTCATTGTATGATAAATTGTTTCTTTAATTGGTTGGGTCGGATGATTGTTATTATTATAAAAACAATCTGTGATAACAAATAATTGTTCCACATCTAATTTTTCTTGACGCACATAATCTGCATTTAAATGAATCATATATATATGGTCAATTTTGATGTCATTCTTTTCTAATACCCAAACTGTATTGTTATAAAATGCCATATCATTAGAGTGTGGATAAATTCCCGCAAATAAGAAATATAAATCATAACCATGTTTTGTACGATGCAAAAAAGGCACTTTAATTCTTAGATTTCCATATTCAAATCTAGCTTTCACTAGCCAATCATATTCTTTTAAAGCTTGCAACGCTTTATTTTTTTCATCACCAACTGTACCTAAAAAATAATCTTTGACGTCTAACTTTTTGATAGCGAGTTCCGTTATTTTTTCATCTAAACGAACAAATGGATGATATTCATTTTTATCATCCTGCATATCTTTCAAATAAATATATGGACATCTACAATACTTTTTATAATCACTTATATGAAACATAACAAATCCTACAACATTGTAACACACGAATAATTTAAAGATTGAATAACATAGAAAATAATTGAATCACCGTCAAACAAACAGAAAAAATCAAAACACAAAACAAAAAGATAATCCAGAATTTTTGGAACTTTGTAAATTTAGATAAATCAAATTTATTCATGAAATCATTTTACAACAAAATAAAATAAAAATGCCTATTTCTAGGCATTTTTAGATAAGCGCAGGATCAGGGATTTGAACCCTGGCACCGGTTTCCCGATCTACGAGCTTTCCAAGCCCGCCCCTTCAACCGCTTGGGTAATCCTGCAGTTTCATTTTTGACGCTTATTTAGTTTACAACACAACTTCCTAAAAAGCAATGATATATTTTCCTATATTTTCATAAAAATATAAGATATAATTCTTCTATATTTAGGAGGAAAACAATGAAAAAATTAATGAATACATTAGCTGCTATTACAATGGCTGCTACATTAACAGCTTGTTCTTCATCTTCTTCTACATCTGCATTTAGTGGAGAAACTACTGGAACAGCGAAAGGAATGAATGGTGATGTTACTGTTACATTAACATTAAAAGATGGCAAGATCACAGATTGTACTGCTGAAGGAAAAGACGAAACTCCTGGTAAAGGTGATGTCGCAATCGAAGAAGTTACAGCACAAATCAAAGAAACTGGTAAGATTTCTGTTGATGCAACTTCTGGTGCTACAGTTACTTCTGACGCTATCGTAGAAGCTGCTAAAGCTGCTCTTGAAGATGCAGGATTAACTGCTAGTGATTACGAATAATACTTTCATGAGAACATCAATTGATGTTCTTTTTTTGTTATAATAATGACATGACATTAAAAAGAGAAGTTCCTACAGATTATTTTGAAGATTGGCCTAAACATTATTATGAAATCAAAGATATTTCTTTAAGAGAAAAAGCTTTAAAAACAATGATAGAAAAGAATGGTAATCTTGATGATCAAATACGATTAGAAATCTTACAGAAACGATTTCAAAAAGAAAATCATTATGCAGATTTATTTATGTTAGGTTGGTTGAATTGTAAAACATTGACTACAGAAAAAATACATTTCTTAAATCGAAATAGAATACAAAAAGAATTACAAAAAAATCTATCTTACCTTTGTATTTTAAACCAAGAAAGAAATTCTTTTTTACATGAAGAATGGAAAACTTTTTCAAAAGAATGGATCTTATCTTGTATTGGATCACATTCATACAAACAAATCGCTGTAGGTATTGGACATGTAAGCGACAAAAATGTTGCGATGAGAATCGCAAATGATATTGAATGCATCACAAAAAAACTCCCTGCACAATTTCAATTAGAAGAATCATGCAAAGAGTTTCGAGAAATTATGATTCAAACATATCAAGAAATGCTAGAAAATGGTGAAGAATATTGGAAGCTTTACTGCAACAATTTCAAATAATCATCAACATTATCTTTTGTAACGGTAATATATTCATGACGAATATATCTACCGTTTTTTAAGTTTAAAGAATCTAATGATTGATTACTTGCCAAAGCGTAAGATAAATCTGCAATGGACTTCGCTTGAGAAACTTGATCATTAAAAACCGCACCAATCAAATAGCCTTCTTTCACTGCTTGTAAGCCATCTATCGTTCCATCGATTCCAACAATGATTGGCCAATTTTCTTGTGGGATATCGCTTTCTTTTAAAGCTTGGATTGCACCCAATGCCATCTCATCATTATTGGATAACAACAATTCAATTGTGTCATTATATTTTGTAAGCAATTGTTTTGTTTTTGTATATGCTTGGCTACGATTCCAATTCGCAATCGCAAAATCTAATTTATCTAAAACAATTCCATCATCAATCAAAGTTTGTACAGAAACATCTGTTCTAACAACAGCATCTTGATGACCAGATTCTCCTTCTAACATCACATATTGGATTTTTCCATCATGATTTTTATCAACTTCAGGATGTTCTTGAATATATGAAAATACGATCTCAGCTTGTTTTTGACCAGATTCACTTGCATTGGCACCTACATAATATAGTTTTGTCCAGCTTTCTAAATCATTAGATACCAATTCTCTATTAAAGAAAATTATTGGTACATTATAATCTTCTGCCATTGTAATGATTTTTTTTGGTGCAGTACGATCTACTAAATTGACGCAAATTACATCAAACCCTTCATCTATCATATCTGCAACTTGTCTATTTTGGGTGAATTGTGATTGTTCTGCATCATAACTTTTCACAATGATATTTTCACGTGTATTCAATTCATTCTCGATTCTTTGTGATAAACCCATAACAAAAGCATCATACGAATCATAATAGGATATTCCAATTTTAATTTTTTCTTGATAAGAATGATTTTCTTGTGTACATCCTGTAAACAACAAGTTTAAAATCAAAAAGCTTGATAACATCTTTTTCATAGCTCAATCTCCAATCGGAAAAAGAATATATTCATTTCTATCACTAAACATGTTGTCACGATTAACAGTATAGAAATCCACAACTTTTTCTGTTTTTTCTTTATTGATTTTTAGTTTTTGATACATCGTATGAACTGAATAATAGCCTAACATCATAGAATCAGGAACGACCATTGCTTGAATATTCCCTGCATCTAATGCCGCAATATTATAATCTGAACAACCAATTCCATATAAATGCAAATCATTTTCTTTTGCGTAATCTACTGCTGCATCTAATGCCATACTATCTAGTGCTACGATCATACTAGGTTGTTCCACAAACCGCAATTGTTCTTTGAGATTTTGTGTCGTGCTAGATATTGTCCAAGAAATGGATGCGCCTGCTTTTGTTAAAATATTTGATACATTGTCAATTCTCGTTTTAATATTTGATTGATCTACATTACTAGCAACAATACCAATTCTTTTAAAACGTAAATCTCTGCCTTCAATATCAAACAATTGTGAAGTAACCGTTGTAGATAATAATGTATCATCTAAATGAATATAATCTATATTGTCTGAATCAATGTCGTATTTCGCAACATCTGTTAATAATAGTTCTAATTTACATCTAGAAGCAATATCTTGTACGATTTTTTCTGTATTACTTGAAGAAATAAATTGTACGATTACACCATCTACACCATTTCGTATTTCTGCATCAATCAAGTTCACTTGATCCGCTAAAGTTTCCATATCTGTTGTATTCACAAAGTTAACATTAACAGAATCATTATTTGTTGCTTGACGAACACCTCTTTCAAATCTTTGCCACATATTATCATTAGAATGTGGAACAATGATTGAAATTTCATATTTTTTTTGCGTTGTTGGTGAATTCAAAAGTACTGCCATAAACATGATCAATAAAGAAAGAACCACCATCATTGAAATAAACACTTTATTTTTTTTCATAGATTCCTCTTTCTATTCAACCATTCTCCAGTTTCTAAATCTTTTTGATTTTGTTCATTATAAATAATTGCAGGAATATGAATTGTAACTTTCGTTCCAACATCTAATTCTGATTCAATTTTAATTCCATATTTTTCTCCAAATCGCAATTGGATTCTTTTATGAACATTGATCAAACCAACACCTGAACCATGAGCCTTTTTATGATCTGTATCTGATAAAATAACATTCAAATAATCTTCAGGAATTCCAAATCCATTATCTTCAATAGTGATATAAATTTCTTCATCCTCTTTCCAACCTTTCACAATAATATGACCATCTTCATCCATATTCTTTACGCCATAATAAATTGCATTTTCTAAGATTGGTTGTACGATAAGTTTCACTGTAGAGTATGAATTGATTTCTTCATCAATATCAAAAGAAACTGTAAAACGATTCTTAAATCTTACTGCTTGAATATTCATGTAATTCATTCCATGTTTGATTTCATCTGAAATTGGAATGATCGTATTACCTTTAGATAAAGATAGACGAAACAAAGAAGCTAATTCTGTAATCATAAAAACAGCATCTTTTTGTTTTCCACCTTCTTCTATCATCCAAACAATAGAATCCAATGTGTTATATAAGAAATGTGGATTAATTTGTGCTTGTAATGCATCTAATTCACTCTTTCTCTTTTCTTCTTGTTCTTTCACAATATCATGAACAAGTCTTTCATTACTCTCTTTATAAATTTGTATCGTTTCTCCTAAATGTTTTACTTCACTTGTCGCAACCGGAAGAATATCAATTCCTTTTTTATTTCCTTTGGAAAGTCCTGAAATCGATTCATCTAAAACATAAATTGGTCTAGATACAAATCTAGATATATAACGATTGATCAGCATCAACAACATAAACGTTGCCGCAACTAACAATATAAAAATATAACGAATTCTTTCCGCATAAAGATTAGATGCTTTTGTAGAAACAGATACAAGTTTCCAACCAGTATAACCAACCGTATCTGTAATCACAATACGATTTGTACCATCAAAATCTTCTTCATGAATGCCATCTTTATACAAAGCAGCTTTCATATTATTCTCTTTAAAATCACCAGAGTTGATTAATTTTTGATTTGGATGATAAATAATACTACCTGCACTATCTATTAAATATAAATAGAAATTCGAATTATTAGAATTCACAGAATCTAAAATTTGTTCTACAGATGAGTAATTCATATCAACTAATAAAACACCTTCTTTACTTTCACCTGCATCATTTAAATTCACAGATCTACTTAACGATATGACCCACTTATATCGAATCGAAGATTCTTCAAATAAATTTTGAACATGTGGTAAAGAAAAATGTAAATTTTCAACTTCATTTCTTGCGTTATAAAACCATTCTTGATTTGTAACATCAATATCATCTTTGATTGCGGCATTTGGAGAAGCAGATATTAATTCACCACTTTCTGAAAAAAGCGCAAAAGAAACGAGTTTGTCTTTATTAGATTCATACAACATGTTCATTTCTTCTTCACAATTATCTTTTGAAATATCAATTTCTTTGATTGTATTGTAATATAAAGCATCTGATAATTGACGCATTTGTTGTAAATAATCTTCAAGATTGGTTGTTGTTTGATTCACGACTTGATTGGTCGTTTCAGAAATTGTTGTTTTATTTTGATAGGAAAAAAATTGATATAAAATAATGCCCAACATAAAGATGATAATTGCAGAAACAACAGTAAAACTAATTAGCATCAATCCTTGGATACTAATTGATTTAAAGTTCCATTGTTCAATAAATTTATCTTTTATATGTTGGATCTTTTTTTTCATTGATTGCCTTGCACTTTCAAACGATATTTATTTGGAGAAACACCATATGCTTTTTTAAAAACATAGGAAAAATAATTTGGATCAGAATAACCAACATCATGTGCTATGACATATGTCTTTTCATCTTTTTCTAACAATAATTCAACAGCTCTTTTCAATCTAAGATCCGTTAAAAAACTTGTAAAAGATTTTCCTACTTCTTTTTTAAATACAGTAGAAAAATATGCATAAGACACGTTCAAATAAGAACAAATACTTTCAACAGTCAAATCAGGATTTGTATAATTTTCACTTACATAATCAACTGCCTTAATAATAAAGTTCTTTGTTGTATTAGATCTTTTTACACTAATCATTTGTTGCATCTTTAAACAAATATGACGCATCCACTCTTCTAAATCTTTTAATTCAAGCTTTTCTACTTGCATGATAATATCATGATAACTATTAAAAATTTCATTTTGATCTAGTTTATTAACTACCGCAAAACCATATAATTTACTCGCTAGTTGCATCACAAAGAAACGAAATTCTGGAACTTTTGTAATCTTTGTAGTACTCATAGACAAGTAATCATGAATTGCATGGGATAATTCATCTTGATTGTTCATTCGAATTTTTTTAAATACATCATCTAAAGCTTCATTACTAACAGATACTACTTGTTTGCTTTGTTCTGGATCAATTTCTGTAATGTTGATTGCTTTAGTAGTACCATAAATTGCACGATAACTGATTGCCATTCTAGCACCAACATAACTCTCTGAAATATCAATCAAATGAGAGCATACTCTACCAATACCAATTGTTACTGTTGCATCCGCAACACTTTTCGCTAAACGTGTGAATTTATCACATTCATCTGTTAATTTCGTAATTTCACATTCTTCAGTATCTAATTGCGCAATCATCACAGTATTATCTTGATAAGTAAATACTTTACCTTTCCATTGATCACGTAATTTTTCTTCTACAAGTTTTCTAACAGAAACAGAAACATACAAAGGATTCATTTGTTTATTTAAATTATGTGTTGAAACGTGAATGATCACTGCACAGTAAAATGGTCCTTCTAAATCAATAGAATAATTACTTTTATAATATTCAAGTTTTTCTACAGGAACTTTTCCTTCCATCAATGAAGAATAAAAAGATTCTTGAAGAATAGGTAATGAATCTTTATAGTAAGATTCTAGTTTATGAATATTTTGTTTTTCATCATATTCTTTATCTAATGAAGTTTTTGTTCGAACAAAGATCTGCATTAATTTTTCAGAATCAATTGGTTTCAAAATATACTCTTCTGCTTGAATATGAACCGCTTCTTGCGCATATTCAAATTCATCATATCCAGAGAAAATAATAATACGTATATTTGGATATTCTTCTTTTAATTTATGTGCTAATTCCAAACCGTTCATATAAGGCATTGTAATATCCGTCATCACAACTTCAGGTTTGATTTTCTCACAAACTTCTAAAGCTTCTAATGCATTGTTACAAATAACAGGTTCTTCAAAGCCAATCTCATTCCAATTGATTCTATGAGAGATTCTTTGAGCAACATCGATTTCATCATCTACTAATACAACTTTATATTTATCTCTCATATGCATCATAAGTCCTTTTCCAAGTAAAAATAAAACCACTAAAAACAATGATTGTTCCAATTAAACTCGCAACTGGAGAAAATAATCGAATCACTGTAATACATCCCATACAAACTCCTGTTACTAACATAATCATGCCAGCATCATGACAATATGGTTTTCTTTTTTTCTTTTCAATTGCTTTACTACCTTTTGGACGAATCATCTCCAATTTATTATTTTTTAATAGTTGAAAAGCATAATATAAAGGCAATACGGTCAATAATAACGTAACCCATGATTCATTGATAAATTCTGTAAAACTCATAAAACTAAAACCTTTCTGTTGTCTCTATTATCTCACTTATACAAGAAATAAACAAAGCGTTCTAAAGAACGCTTTGTTACATTTCTTTTTTGAATACAAATTATTTCTTTTGTACGTACTTACGAATATCAAGTGTAATCGCAACCAAAATAACGATACCAATTGCGATATACTGTGCATTTTGATCTACACCCAAATATTGTAATGCAGCCTTTAATAATTCAAGAACAGCAACACCAATCAAAGCAGATGAAACTTTACCACGTCCACCAGTAACGGATACACCACCAAGTGCACACGCTGCAATACCTTCCATTTCATAAGATAGACCAGTATTTACAGATGAACCACCTGCTTTTGCACCAAGCATAAATCCAGCAAGCGCAAAGTAAGCAGAAGCCTTTGCATAAATGATAACCAATGTCTTTTGAACTGGAACACCAGCAACTTCAGCTGCTTGTGCATTACCACCAATTGCATACATGTATTTTCCGTGACGTGTCATATTGAAAATGAACCATGTAATTGCCATAACGATCAATGCAATCCAAATCAAATAAGAAACGCCTAAGAATTTACCTGTTGAGAAAGTTGTATAAGCTCTTGTAAATCCACCTAGAGGTGTAGCACCTGTATAAATCAAACCAAGTCCATAGATGATATCCATCATACCTAATGTTGCAATAAATGGTGGAACATGTAGATAAGCTACGAATGATCCCGTAATTGCACCAAAGATACCGCAAATTACCATAACGATCAAGATAACAAGGAATGGATTTAATGGTTCCATACCTGGGAAGAACTTTTGAGAATAATCAATATTTTGTAGCAATGTTCCTGAAATACATGCAGCGAAACCTATCATACGTCCACCAGATAGATCACATCCACCTGTAATAACACAACCTGCAATACCTAACGCAATAACGAGTCTATAAGACATATTAGAAGCGATATTAAGGAAGTTTTTTAAAGTAAAGAAATTACTACTTGTAAAACCTGTGTATAGGACAAGAATGATCATAACGACAATAACGCCATTATTAATCAAAAAGTCCTTTAAATTAAAATCCTTTTTCATTTTCTATACTCCTTTTAATATTGAGCAGCATAACTCATAATCTTTTCTTGTGTCATTTCAGCTCGATCTGTAATCTCACCAGTGAGCTTTCCTTCACTCATGACGTATATTCTATCTGACATACCAATTAATTCTGGCATTTCAGAAGAAATCATGATAATTGCTTTACCTTGTTGTGCAAGATTTTCCATGATTTCATATATTTCATGCTTTGCTCCAATATCAATACCTCTTGTTGGTTCATCCATGATGAGAATATCAGGATCATTTGCCAACCATCTAGCAACAATAACTTTTTGTTGGTTACCACCAGACAAAGTACTAATTAATGTTTGCATGCTAGGAGTCTTAATACTCAATTGCTGAATAGAATCATCTACAACTTTGTTAATTGAAGCATGATCTAATACAAAACCAGCTTTGAGATATTTATTATAAATTGAGATACCTACGTTATCTTTGATGGACAGACATCCAACAATACCCCTACCACGTCTATCTTCCGTAATCATTCCAAAGCCTGCATCCATAGCGTCTTTAGGCTTTTTGATATTGACTTCTTTTCCATTGACTTTAACAGTTCCTGCAGCTAAGTTACGGATTCCGAAAATTCCTTCCATTAATTCCGTACGCTGTGCACCTACAAGTCCTCCAAATCCAACGATTTCACCTTTTCTAACGTGGAAAGATACATGTTGGAAACTCTTTTCATGGATTGAACAAATATCATCACATTCAAGAATGTCTTCTTTAATTTCATGAGAATGTTCTGGATAAATCTGTGTCATTTCACGACCAACCATCTTTGCGATAATTTCATCAATTGTTAAATCTTTGGCAGGCCATGTACCAATATATTGTCCATCACGCATAATTTGAACATCATCAGCGATACGCTTGATTTCATCCATCTTATGAGAGATATAAATCATCGAAACACCTTGTTCTTTCAATTGATTCATAATTTTAAATAAGAATTCAACTTCTTTATCAGAAAGAGAAGATGTCGGTTCATCAAAAATAATTACTTTTGCGTTATGCGATACCGCTTTAGCAATTTCAACACATTGCATCTGTCCTATTGATAATGTTCCAAGTAAAGCTGTTGGATCAAAATCTAATCCTAATTGTTTTAACCATTTTTCTGTTTCTTCATTCATTGTCTTATGATCAATGACTTGAAGTGGTCCATATTTGTGTACCGGGAATCTTCCAAGATACATATTCTCGGCTATAGACCTTGCAGGGACAGGCTGTAATTCCTGATGTACCATCGCAATACCTTTGTCCATTGCATCATCAGGATCTTTAATTTCTACTTTTTCACCATCGATTAAAATTTCACCTGAATCCATATGATAGATTCCAAATAAACATTTCATCAATGTTGATTTACCTGCACCGTTTTCCCCCATCAATGCGAGTACTGATCCAGGTCGTAGAGACAGCTGCACGTTATCAAGTGCCTTAACGCCAGGGAACGACTTGGATACACCCTTGAGTTCAAGTTTGTATTCCGCCATTTTATCCTCCGTAATACTTCATCACTTTTGTGATTTTTAAATAAACTTTTTTGAAATTGAAGAGTACGGGTACGATACGCACCCGTACTCCATTTGTTTTTTAAGAAATTAGTCTAAACCTAAATCTTTCTTGATGTCAGCGATATTGTCAGTAGTAACTTTTACATAGTCCTTAACATACTTATGATCTACTGTCTTACCATCGATGTAATCAATAGCAGCATCAGCAGCACCATGAGATTGAGAAATATGGTCATTTAATACTGTACCTGTCATTTCACCAGCTTCTACCTTATCTAATGCATCAGCTAATGCGTCAACACCAACTAGATAGATATCTTTACCTACTGTCTTACCAGCAGCTGTTAATGCTTCAAGAGCACCTAGTGCCATAGCGTCGTTATTGCAGAATACTACTTCAGCATCTGGATATTTAGAAATTGCGTTTTGAACTTTTTCTTGAGCTTGTGCTTGGTCCCAGTTAGCTACTTCATCATCTAATAGCTTAACTTTCATACCAGCATCTTCTAATGCCTTAACAGAATATTCTGTTCTGTATTGTGCATCAACGTTTTCTGGGTCACCTTCGATCATGATATAAGAAACGACACCATCACCATTGATATCACCTTTTGTATCTGTTTCAAGAATCAATTCACCTTGGTAAGTACCTGATTGTCTAGCATCAGCACCTACATAAGTAACTTTAAGATCTTCATCTTCCCATCTTTGTTCTTCTTGTTCATCTGGTTCACGGTTGATATAAACTAATGGAATATCAGCAGCTGTTACCTTATCTGTGATTGTTGGAGCAGAAGATGAGTTAACTGGGTTAACAATCATTACGTCAACGCCTTGTGTAATAAAGTTATCAATCTGTGCTGTTTGTGTTGCTTGGTCATTAGCACCATCTGTAATTGTGATGTTGTCTTTTGAGAAGCCCTTGCTTACAAGATAATCTTCAAGTTCATTTCTGAATAATGTCATAAAGTTATCATTAAACTGATAAATTGCTACGCCGACTTTCTTGTCAGCATAAGCGCCGCCACCTGAAGATGTGGATGATCCACTAGTTGCTGTGGATGTTCCGCTAGAACATGCACCTAATCCAAGTGCCATTGTGCTAGCTAGTAAAACTTTTGAAAACTTGTTCATGGAAAATTATTCCCTCCTATTACTATGTGAGTGTTTTCTGTTCCTCACTTGATATAAATATTCTAAGAAAACGCTTACACAAAAGAAATAGAAAAATTTTTGATAAATCTATAAATATTTTATGTGATAAAAATGTGAAAAAAATCGTTTATTCTTTTAGAAAATCCCAAAAATATAACGAAACTACGTGATATACTTGATGCATAAAATGAAAGGAAAAAATAATGGACATTCAATTTCGTGGTCATACTACTTCAGGTGATCCAAAAGCACATATTTCATATGCTGTTTTCCAAGATGATAAGAAACATTCTATTTTTGTAGGTTATACAAAGATTCTCTACGAAAAGATGGGAAAACACCCAAATGATACAGTGACATTTATTGGTGCAATCGATCCTGATAGTAAAGCATTCATTACACAATCACAACTTCAAAATTATGCTTTCTCACACTTCTGTTATACAGATAAGAAAACAAAATTCACTCCAGAAACGATTTATGGTAAAGCAAAAGGCATTCAATACGAATATGATATTCGTGCACAAAAACCTATCCCTGTGTCAAAGGAAACCGTTTCACATTATCACAAAGCTTTAGAACACTATGAAAAAGCAAATAAAAATATTCATTTCTCTTTTAATGAAGTTTCTTTTGCGACTAATATGCGTATCTGCGTTGATCAATTCACAAAATCTTTAATTCTTTATTACGATGCTGAAGAAAAATACGAAAAATACATCACACTTCAAAAGATTCAATCAGATACACTTTATAACCGTATTTCTTTTTTAAATAGCTGTTCTTATATTACACATTCTCAATCTAGTTTATTTCATGATATACGAATTAATTGTAATAACGCATCACATGGTGAAACAGTTAATATTTCTGAAGCAATGTCTAAAACATGGTTAAAACGAATTTCAACAACTTTGCAATTATATGAAAACGATATGGTCGTAACAAATACAGAAAAGAAATACAATCCAATACTTTTGTTAGCAGGATGCATCATTCTGATTATTGTTATCTATTTATTGACTCAAATTTTTTAAAAGGAAGATTCAGTTATGAATCTTCCCTTTTCTTTAATGCACCATTCTTTGTTTCATAAAATAAATACAGCCAATCAATGAAATTATCATAACACTTCCATACTTCCATATATCAAATGAATCTTTTGTGATAACACTTTCAATTCTCTGATCTTTTACTTCTATGATCATTGGTTCTAAAAAATCAAAATCTTCATCGAAAAGGATCATAAATTGTTCTTCATTCAATTGATATCCTTCTGGTGCTTTTGTTTCTTTTACATAATCACCTTCATTGTATTCAACTTCAAACGATACGATTCCTTTTTCATCTGTTTTAGAAATACATTCTTTTCCATAAATATCTTTTACGATTGATTCATCTTCATGATAAAGTGTAAATTCTGCATCTTTCAGTACTTCACCACTTGTAGCGTCCTTCTTTACGATTTGTAATGTGTAATCTTTCTTTACATCGATTGCCTGTAAGGTTTGGTAATTCTGTTTTGTACCTGTGACAGAGAAAGACATATCTTCCATGATTTCATAACCAAATGGAGCTTCTACTTCTCTTAAGATATACCAATATGTTGTATTTTCATCACTACCTTTTACATATTCCGAGATATCTTCATATGCTTCACTTGTTTCAAATTCATAAAGAATTGGTTCTTCTTCACAAGCTACGATCTTACCTTCTTCATTTTGAATAGCTTTTAATACTTGCATCTTTGCGCCAATGACAGATTGACCATCTTCATCGACTTTATGAACAACGATTCCTACTCTTTGATCTACCATTGTAATCGTAACACACTCCTCTTTTCCTATTTTTGGTACAACAAATGTCAATGAAGCAGCTTGAAATACACCATCTACAATTTCTTCTTCAATTAATTCATATTGATGTTCCGCAATCAATACTTGATTTAAAACAAATGGTTCTTCTGTTGTAATACCATCATTTTCAAGTAGTATTTCAGTTTCATCTGTTTTATCAAACAGTTTCAATTTCACACCACTCACAATATTACCTTCTTCATCCACTTTCTTGATTTGGTATTGAATTGGTTTGTCTTTCATTTCTACTTGTTTCACTTCATTCTTATCATCAACAATAAATGTAATATCTTCATGATAATAATATCCATTTGGACTACTTGTTTCCGATAAGATGTATTCCCCTTGTGGTAATCCTTCAATGCGATATGGTTCATTTTTTGAAATCCATGTTAAATCAATGCCATTTCCACTCAAATGTAATGTTGCACCTTCTAATTCATCACTACCAGTAATCGACTTTTTAGAAATTTCTGTTTTCGTTGGTTCATTTTGAATTAGATAATGCTTTGTATCTTCTTCTTGAATCATAATAGAAATGTCATCTTTTGTTACAGGGCCATCTTCTACTTCCCCCATTCCAAATGGCAAACTTGTATGTTCTTGGATGTAATGATCGTACTTTGCTTGTTTAATGTTAATATCCCATGTTTTATCACATGAAATAAATCCTTTTGGTACAGTTGTCTCTTTTAAATAATATTCTCCTAAAGGAAGAGAATGAAAACTAAAATCACCTTTATCATTTGGATGTACTTCTGTTAATTGTTCATATGGATTTTTATCATTGTTTGTAAGCTTCACTGCAACTTCATCTTTTTTCACCAACAATGTTCCATCATCCGGAGAATAAATATCGTTTTTTGCATACAATGTAAAACCAAATTGTGTTAGATCATTTTGAATCAATGATTCATCTGCATTTTGGTAATGAACAATTTCTTTTGTGAAAGAAACATCACCTGTTAATCGCTTGTTCTCAAATTCTAGTTCAATGATATTTTGTTTATTCTCATTGACGCGTGTAATAGAGTCCTCATGAATCGTAAATTTCATTGGAGCTGATGTTATAAATCCATCACTTGTTACAACTTCTTCTAATTGGTATTCACCAGCCATAAGTTCAACTGGTAAACATGTACAACTATCCACATTGTTTTCTTTACGATTAGTAACACCATAAAATACACCTTCTTCTAATGCATCATTAGAGATTGCTTGTGTTAATGAAGCACACATAAATACATCATAATTTGTTTGATTTGTATTTTCACCAAGTGTTTGAACAACATATCCATTCACAAGTCTAGAAGAAATAGAAGTATTCTTTGTTGTTAGATTTGAAACATCATTTCCATCTTTATCTTTTAACATGTGTATCTTAAATGCTGAAGAAGTATACGCTACTCTTTGATTGGTATCTGTATCTTTTTTAAAGATCTTTAAAAGATATCCTTTTGTATTATTTGTTGCGTGGAAAACAATAGTATCTTGATGTTCTTCGTGGATAGAAAATTCTTGAATATCTTCAATTGTTTTTAATTCAGAAGCAGAAGAAACTTGTGCTAAATAATAATCACCATAGGCTAGTTTTTTAGATTTCGCACTACCATTGATATCCGTTGTAATCAAATCATATTCCATTGGTGTATAACCATTCACTTCATGTCCACTTTCATCATGACCTCTATAACTTTGTGCTTTCTGATATGCATCAATAACGATATCTCTAGTAACTTCTCTACCATTTGCTTCTTGTAATACATATTTCTTTAATACAATTGCGAAAACCGCACCTTGTTCAGGTTTTGTAAAAGAAGATGTATTCGATGTGTTTTGTGTTTTTAAAATCTGAATATCACCTTCAAATACCTTGTCATATGCCTCTAAGAAAATATGTTCTAGATTGTCATGAATAGAAAAAGTAATTGAAATTGGTGTTTGTGATTGTACATCTAAATTTGAATATCCAAGTGGAGATTTCGTTTCTACCAAACGATAATTGCCATAGGCAAGATAAGTATCATTTGGTGTTGTGTAATGCCCAGATGCATCCAATACAATATGATCGATTGCTTGTGTATCATTTGGTAAATATTCGCTTCCATCACCAAGTCCATCTCCATCATGATCAATCATCATTGATACATTTTGATTAGATCCATCTCCTAAATAGAACAAATCAAATTCTGCATTCGCAAATCTTGCATCACCTTGTGAACGAATTCCGTTTGAAACATCATTCATCAACTCTAAATCTTTCTTTTGAATCTCATAACTTCCACGCTTGACAGTTTCTTCTTTTTGGTAAGAGCCATTAGAAATCTGATTCCCTGCTTTCATAACAATAGATCCATTTTCATTAATTACTTGAACCATCATACTTTCTGTAGAACTTACACGTACATTATTTTCTAAGAAACCACCTTCAATTGTGTAATCACTTGCGGCTTTTGTTTCTTTGATAACAATTGTTCCAATCGGTAATACAGGTTGATTATCATGATTTCTGATGTAATTACCAGAAACAAGATGTGCATCATCCATACGTGCAACATAATTTGTACCAAATTCATTTATTTCAACTAATGTTTTAATGGTCCATGTTGCATATGGAGATAAGCCATCCACAGAATCTAAAGTATCATAATAATCAATTGTAAATTCTGTTTCATCCATAGGTGCTGCATCTTTTTTACCTTCTTTATCAATCTTATAGATTTCAATCATTTGAGAAGCATACAATGGCGCATCTATAAACTCTGTAGAACCACTTCCATTTTGTAGAACGATTGTATGGATTGAAGTATCTGAAACCATAAAATTGATTGGTGCAGAAAGTTCTTTGACATAGATTGTTTGAACATCTCTACTAACAACTGCACTACCACTTGCCTGTCCATTTGCGTCTGTTGTTAATGTATCAATTCTACTTTCTTCTTTACATGAAGCATCTGTATAAACACCAAATGTTGCTGTCGCTAAAGAATATGGTAAAGTATTAGAAATTTGTGTATCACTTGATTTTTTGATAATGGAATATTGAATCGTTTGGTTCATGTTTAAACGATACACTGCAGATATTCCATAAGAACCAGTTGTTGAAGTTGCTGCTGTTTTAAAGGTTACATACTTTGAAAAACCTTTATAGTTTCCAACTGCACCATTTCCATTTGAGCCAAAATCAAAGGTTTCGTTACTTCCACAATATACATTCATATGTCCTTTTTCACCCATTGCACCATAAACAATGATATCTCCAGGTAATAAAGAGGAGGAATCACTTACACCATCCGCAACTTTTGTCATATTCGTAAAATGTGTTGCGAGTTCATAAGGATAAACATCATTCAAATAGTTTCTACAATCCCCAAAATAATCATATGGATCTGCACCTGCATTACGAATTGCTTTAGAAACGATTGCTAAAGTACCGGATGTACAATCTAATCCGATATTATACAATTCATCACTATCATCACTTGATAAAATACGATCAAAATATCTTCCACCATCATACGAATAATGATAGGTCGTATTAATATGTGAACCTATGATTTGATTGATTGCATTTCTTACATCCAATCCATCAGCGTGTATTTGCGTATAAATATTGGGATTTGTAAATAACATTGCAATTGATAACAGGAATTGCATAACAACATAAAATATCTTTTTCATGAAACAACTCCCGTTTGATGCATATTTAATACATGTAGAATAATATTTTTATAGGATTCATTCATAGTTTCAGATTCTGCTTTTAATCCAATCATTTTTTCTTTGATTGCATTTGCGACGTGTGTTCCATAACATCTTTCTAATCCACTAAAAACATTATCTACATGTCGTATATGTGATTCCAAAAAACGATATTTCTTCAAAGGATCTTCTCTTTTTACATTTGTAAAATAAGAGTTTGTTGTATTCACTTGAACAAATCGTTTTTCTAGTTCCTTTATCACCTCCTTTTCATACAGATACCTTCTGCATTCTTCTTCAAATTGTTTAAATTTAATTTCGTTATCTTTCATTGCATTCACTCTCCTTCACTAATCTTATTCACAGATTTTTTTTGAAATCCTCAAAAAAGAAGAAAAAAAAGTTGCTAAGCAACTTTTTGAATACAATTCATTTTTTTATAAAAAATCTTGATTTGCACAGTGTTGATGACAAATAGTACAATATATGCGTCCTAATGGACAAAAATCAAATTAA
>CAVLCI010000013.1:0-29241 GCA_963661415.1 Bifidobacteriaceae bacterium
GAATGATGTGACTCTTTTTTATTCTTCAAGCAAATTATATTTTTGATAAATTTCATTTGCATGATGATAAAATTATTAGAAGAAAGAACAGGTGAAAGAAATGCCAAAAGTAAGTGTAATTGTTCCTGCTTATAATGCAGAAAAAGCAATTGAAAGATGTGTTAGGAGTATTTTAAATCAAGAATATAAAGATTTGGAGTGTATCGTTGTAGATGATGGTTCAAAAGATTCTACAGGAGAAATCTTAGATCATATCGCAAAAGAAGATGATAGATTAGTTGTCATTCATAAAGAAAATGGTGGTGTATCCCGTGCAAGAAATACTGCGATTGAAGCAGTGAAGGGACAATACGTTCAATTCTTAGATGCAGATGATTGGATTCCTACAGATTCTACAAAATTATTAGTGCGTGCAATGGAAGAAAATGATGCTGATCTAACCGTTGGATATTTTTATCGTGTAGTAGGAAACAATGTAGCCTTACAAGGAAGTATTGATTCAAATCAATTATTGTCATTGCAGGAATATGCACAATTGATGATGGTTACACCTGCAGATTATTACTATGGTGTTTTATGGAACAAGTTGTATAAAGCTGATATTTTTCAAAAGTATCAATTAAAGATGGATGAGAATGTAAAGTTTGCGGAAGATTTTATCTTTAACTTGGAGTATTTATTACATGTGCATAAAATCATTCCTTTAAAAGCACCTGTTTATTATTATGTGAAAACAGAAGGATCATTGGTTTCACAAGGTATGTCACTCACAAAGCTTTATCAAATGAAAACAAATGTTTTCACTTACTACAATGATTTCTATAAAAATGTATTAAATGAAGAAGAATATCGAAAAGATCGTATTCAAATCGCAAGTTTTTTAATTGATGGGGCAAGAGATGAATTCGCAATTGGTGTTTTACCTGGTGTTAAAAAATTAGGGAAAGAAAGAGTACAGGCAAAATATACATCTAGTAAAGATTCTATATTGGCTTTTGCGTATTATGTTAATAAAGCGTTTGATCAAAAACTCAATACAATCGCAACACAACATGAATTAACATTGAATGAAATGAAAGTACTAGCTGCATTAATTGATGCTGAAAAACAAAATACAGTAGATGAAATTGCGGATTTCACAGGAATTCCTTCATGGAATGTATCTTTGATTATCACAAAGTTAAATCTTCGTAGACTTGTTTCATTGAATGTAAATGAAGGAAAAACATTGATTTCATTAGAAGAAAAAGCTGAACCAATTCATAAAGAAATTCGAGAAGCTTTGAATGATCTAGAAGAAATCATTTTTGAAGATATTTCTGAAGAACATAATGAAATCTTTAATCAAATGATTTTAAAGATGATTCAGAATATGAGTAAAATCGTATGAAAAATATAATTCAAAAAGAAGCATTGTTATTTCAAGGAAAAGATAAATGGCATTCTAATGCAATAGATGGAAAAGAAATTACAATGCATGATGGTCCAAATGGTATTCGAATAGAAGTAGATGATTCTTTAGGATTTCCACAATCTAAACCATCAATTGGATATCCAACAGAATCTTTAATTGCGTGTTCTTTTGATAAAGAATTGTTAAAAGAATATGGAAATATACTCGCTGAAGAATGCATTCAAACGCGAACTGATATTTTATTAGGACCAGGAATCAATCATAAAAGAAGTCCATTAGGCGGAAGAAACTTTGAATATTTTTCGGAAGATCCTATTTTAAGTGGAGAATTAGCCACAAGTTACATCAATGGTGTTCAAGAAAAAGGAATTGGTGTTTCTTTGAAGCACTTTGCGACAAATTGTAGAGAACAAGGAAGAATGGTTTATGATAGTGTAATTGATGAAAGAACATTACATGAACTCTATCTTAAACAATTTGAGATTGCCACTAGAAACGCACATCCTTGGACAATGATGAATGCTTACAATAAACTCAATGGAATTCATTGTACTGAACATCAATGTTTAATGGATGAAGCAAGAGATTGGGGATTTGATGGTGTGTTTGTATCAGATTGGGGTGCAGTGTATGATCCTGTAGAATCTTTGAAAGCTGGTTTGAATTTAGAAATGCCAGGTGGGAATATTGGTGCAGATAAATTAATAACACACGCTATTCAAAAGAAAACATTAGAAGAGTCTGTATTATATCAATCTAATCAATATTTGAGGAAATTAGCACAGAAATGTGGAAACTATGAATCTAAACCATTTGATAAGAAAAAACATTTGGATTTCGCTCAAAAAGCTGCAGAAGAATCTATTGTATTATTAAAAAATGAGAATCATATTCTTCCGCTTAAAAAAGAAGATTCTATATTACTTGTTGGACCTTTGGCGAAGTTTCCTAGATTTCAAGGCGCAGGTAGTTCTGGAGTGACAAGTAGTAGTATCGATAACTTGTATTCTTCCATGAAGAAAGAAACACCAAATCTAAATTATGTACAAGGATATTCGTTACAAGATGGAATGATAGATGATGGCTTATGTAAAGAAGCAATCTTACAAGCAAGAAATTATGATAAAGTCATCATTGTCATAGGACTTGCGACTGGTGATGAAATAGAAGGAATGGATCGTAAAACACTTGATTTGCCGAATAATCAAATTGATCTCATTCAGAAAATCAAACAGGTCAATTCAAATATCATTGTTGTATTACAAACAGGTTCACCTGTTTTATTGCCATTTGAAAAAGATGTACAAGCCATTGTTTTAACGTATTTAGCAGGAGCGAGAAGTGGACAAGCAACCACATCAATTTTATATGGTAAGGTAATTCCATGTGGGAAACTAGCAGAAACTTGGCCATGTAAAGAAACTGATGTGCCAGCTTATTCATGGTTTAATAATGATACATATGAAACACAATATAGAGAAACGATCTTTAGTGGATATCGTTATTATGATACATTTGATGTTTCAACAGAATATGATTTTGGATATGGATTAAGTTATACAAAATTTGAATATTCTGATTTTGAAGTCGAAGAAAAAGATCAAAAATTAGTAGGAAAAGTAACAGTGAAAAACATAGGAAAGTATGACGCAAAAGAAATCCTACAAGTATATATGTCTGTTCCTAATAGTCGAATTACAAGAAGCAAACATGAATTAATTCATTTTGATAAAGTTTTGATCAAGAAAAATAAATCTGTTCAAATATCATTTGAAATACCATTGTTTTATTTGAAATATTACAACACAAAACAAAAATGTTGGGATCTAGAAGAAGCAGATTATGATATTTCTGTAGGCTCATCTTTAAAAGAACAATCATGTCATAAAATGATTCACTTAAATGGAAATACAAATCCATACTCTTCTATCCAAAAAGAAATGTTCCATAAGAATCATGGCATCTTACAAGTTGAAGATGAAGATTATATTATGATCTTAGAACACCCATTACCAGAAAAAAGAAAGTCATATCCATTTACACCAGATACAACCATTGCGGAATTACAAGAAAAGAAACTTGGAAAAGTAATTTATGAAATCGCAAAGAAAATTGCGCAAACTGGTTTTGTGGAAGGAATGGATGCATCTATTTTAGATGAAACATGTATTCGACAAATGATATGGTTGGATGGTATCAATTGGAATACAGTTGAATTAGGCGTATCTTATATGAATAAACATCATTTTAAAGTATTAAAAGAGTTGATGAATAGCATCAACAGAACAAAAAAATAGACCGAATTTGATTCGGTCTATTGTGTTAATTTCCAAAAGAAATTCCAAGAGATTTTGCTTCTTTGATGATGTTTGCTTCAGGATCAACAGTTTTGAGCTTCCCTGCAACTTCTTTTAATGGAACAGCAACCATTTCTCTATTTTTGTAGCCTACCATTACACCATACTTTTCTTTTAATACATACATTCCTGCAACAGCACCAACTCTTGAAGCAAATACACGATCATATGGATCAGGTGCTCCACCACGTTGTACATGTCCTGGGACTGTAACGCGTACTTCTCTTCCAGTCTTAGATGTAATTAAATCTGCAAGTTCATAAGAAGGGGAAGGGAATGCATAGTTCTTTAACTTCTTTTTATATTCTTTCTTTGAAAGGGCAGCATCTTCTTTTGAGATAGCACCTTCCGCCATCGCAATGATTGTAAATCTTTTTCCATTACGATCTCTATCTTCAATGACATCAATGACTTTATTAATGTCGTATGGAATTTCAGGTAATAGGATAATATCAGCACCACCAGCAATTCCAGCATTTAATGGCAACCAACCAACTTTATGTCCCATGATTTCTACAATGAATACACGCCCATGAGAGTTGGCTGTTGTATGAATTTCATCAATACATCTTGTTGCGATATCAACTGCAGATTGAAAACCAAACGTCATATCTGTTCCCCATGTATCATTATCAATCGTTTTAGGAAGTGTAATGACATTTAGTCCTTCTTCACTTAATAAGTTTGCGGTTTTTGTAGAGCCATTACCACCTAACATAACTAAACAATTCAATTGTAATTTGTAGTATGTCTCTTTCATTGCGGCAACTTTATCTAAACCATTTGGATCTGGATCATGAATTTCTTTAAATGGTACTCTAGATGTTCCTAAGATCGTTCCACCAACTGTTAAAATATTTGAGAAATCATCATCATTTAACAATCTAAATCTTCCATACATTAAACCTTTATAACCATCTTGAAATCCATAGAATTCTACAGGTTCTTTTGCGTTATTTGTGACTGCTTTATAAACACCACGCATTGTAGCGTTTAATGCTTGACAATCACCACCACTTGTTAGCATTCCAACTCTTAACATATTATTTCTCCTTGATGTCTTATTGATACAATTTTATAACGTAGTTTGTATGGATACAAGGTGATGATTGTAATATTTATGTTATGATTTTAACTAAGTTAAGGAGAAATAATATGTTGAAAGGTGCAATTTTTGATCATGATGGATTAATGTTTGATACTGAAAAAGTTTGGCAAGCAAATTGGAAACTTGTTGCTGATGAAATGGGAATTACATTACCAGAAGAATTTAAAAAAGAAATTTGTGGTTCTAGTGGACAACACATGTTAGATGTGATTCAGAAGTATTATCATGTAGAAGATGGAACAAGCATTCGAAATCGTGTAAGACAAGGTGTATTTGATGATGAAGCAAAACACATTGATATGAAAGAAGGACTATTAGATATTTTGGAAATGTTTAAAAAACATGGTGTAAAAATGGCAGTAGCTTCTTCCTCGCAAAAAGAAATGATTGTTAGAAATCTAAAAAACGCAAATGTAGAAGATTACTTTGAAGTTGTTGTTAGTGGACAAGAAGTAGAACATGGAAAACCTTCTCCAGATATTTTCTTATTAGCTGCAGAAAGATTAGGATTAGATGCAAAGGATTGCTATGTATTTGAAGATGCATATAATGGTGTACAAGCTGGTGTTGCTTCTTCAGCAAAAACAATCATGATTCCTGATTTGGTGCAACCAAATGAAGAAATCAGAAGCATGGTAGCAGATGTATGCACGACTTTAAAAGAAGCTGCAGATAAAATTGAAAGCAATGTTTTATAACATTGTTTTTGATGGCTACTATTGTTTTGAAATGAAGAGTAATTCTTCATTTTTTTGTTTTGTAGGTTTATGATTGAAAGTGAGGTGAAAATGATGGAAAAGGATCCATTTAAAGAATATTTGAGAGAATCCGAACCGGATAAATCGTATAGAGGTTATGTTTGGGGGACGGCTATTGGTCTTCAGGAAGTAGATGGTTTAAAACCATCGCAATATCTAATTGATACCGCTATCCAAAACATTGAAGGAAAAATCACCATAAAAGAAGCACTAAATCTTATTGATAGTTATTATGAAGATAAAACTGATCATTCCTCAGATGAACGAACAGAGGAAGCGGATAAAGTGTCTTCTCGAATTGTTGAAATTCTTTCTGAAAATGCTTTTAGCTTTTCTCCAAACGAGTATATTTCAATTCATAGAAAACTATTTCAAGGTGTTTATAAACATGCTGGAATGATTAGAGAATATAACATTACGAAAAAAGAATGGGTACTTGATGGAGCGACTGTTATATATGGGAGTGCTTCTGAATTGAGAGGAACGCTTGAATATGATTTCGCACAAGAGAAGGCATTTAGCTATAAAGGACTTTCGATGGATGAGATAATTCATCATCTTGCAGTATTTATTTCTAATCTATGGCAAATTCATATTTTTGCGGAAGGTAATACAAGAACAACAGCAGTGTTTTTCATTAAATATTTAAGATTGCTTGGCTTTACTGCAAACAATGATATTTTTGCGGAAAATGCATGGTATTTCAGAAATGCACTTGTTCGAGCAAATTATAACAACTTACAAAAGGAAATTCATGAAACAACAGAGTATTTAGAAAAATTTCTTCGAAATCTACTTTTAAATGAAAAAAATGAACTTCATAGTAGAAATTTGCACATAAGTGGACATTTGAGCGAAGCAAAAGTGGACATTGAACAACAAAAAGTGGATATTGAAAGATTACTTTTGAAAAAAGGAATTACTTTTTCTTTGAAAACTTCTTCTCATATTCAAGTATTATTTGATGAATTTGGATTTGATAAAGTATTTGGAAGAAGTGAAGTTATGAAGCAACTTAATTTGAAAGCTTCAGGTGCTTCTAAGTTTCTTTCTAATTTGATGCAAGCTGATTTCATTGAAACGGTATCAGGACAAGGCAAAGGAAAATATAAGTTCAAAAAAATTCATACAGACCTTTGAAATGAAGAGTAATTCTTCATTTTTTTGTTTTGTAGGTTTATGATTGAAAGTGAGGTGAAAATGATGGAAAAAACATATCGAGTATTTGTTGTGAATCCTGGATCTACTTCTACGAAAGTAGCGTATTTTGAAAATCAGAAGTGTATTGTTTCTAGAAGTATTTTCCATGATTCTTCTAAGTTAATGAATTATGAAACAATTAATGATCAATTGGATTATAGAATGTATGGAATTCGTCAATTTTTAAAAGACAGTAGAATTGATTTGACAGGCATTGATGCAGTTGTTGGTAGAGGTGGTCCATGTTATGCATGTGAAAGTGGAACATACGAAGTGAATGATAAATTGATTGAAGATACAAAGAATGTAAAAGGACATTTCTATCATAGTTCTATGTTGGGGGTGCAATTAGCGAAGCTGATTGCTGATCAATATCAATGTATTTGTTTGATGGTTGATCCACCAATTGTAGATGAATTGAGTGATTTAGCACGTATTACAGGTGTTAAAGATACGTATCGTCGAGCAACAGCACATACATTAAACGCAAAGGCAACAGGTAGAGTGTATGCAAGTGAAATAGGAAAGAAGTATGAAGATCTAAATTTGATCATTGCACATATTGATGGTGGTATTTCTATTACTTGTCATGATCATGGCAGAATGATCGATGCAAATGATGCGGGTGGTGGAGAAGGACCATTTACACCAACAAGAATGGGTTCTATGGCTGTCACAGATGTATTAGATTATTTGTTTGATAAAGATCCAAAAGAAGTGAGAGAATTGTGTTCACAAAGAGGTGGATTATCAAGCTGGTTTGGAACATCAGATTCATCAAAGATCTATTATGAAATGATTCGTCGTGGAGATAAGAAAGCAGAGAGAGTTTGGAATGCGATGATCTATCAGTGTTCTAAGTGGATTGCGATGATGTCTGCACCATTGAAGGGGAAAGTTGATGCAATTTTATTAACAGGTGGTTTATTAAGAATTCCTGGTGTTGTAGATACGATTACAGACGATTGTGGTTGGATTGCACCAATCAAAGCTTATCCGGGTGAATTTGAACATGAAGCAATGTGTGATGCAGCATTACGTGTATTAAAAGGGGAAGAAGAGCCAAAGGAATATACAGGTAAACCTGTATGGGATGGTTTTGATGATTAAGAAGTTATTACTTGTTTGCATGTTATTTGTTTGTGGATGTACAACATCAACAACTACCACACAAAAATCTGATATGAGTGGTTATGAAGGATTTACAGATACAGAACATGTTTTTTATGATATGACAGTTAAAGAAATGATTTCCAAAATAGATGAAAAAGATACATTTATTGTTTATTTTGGTTTTTCTGAATGTCCTTATTGTATTCAAGCAATGCCAATCTTAAATTCTGTCGCAAAGGAATATGATGAAACAATTGGATATATCAATACAAGAAAAGATTCTAGTTGGGAATCTAACACAGATATTGATGATTATGATGATGTAGTTGAAGTGTTTGGTGATTATCTAGAATATGATGATGAAGGAAAGAAACATCTTTATACACCACATGTATTCTTTATGAAAGATGGGAATGTAGTATATCAATATGAAGGTGTATCTGATACGTTAAGTGATATTTATTCTGAAGGATTTGAAGCAATGCATTAAGTCTCTCTTAATCAATATTATTAGATTGATTGAAGACGACATGATGAATTGGACAAAGCATGTATATGTGATATTATAAGCAAACAGCTAATGGAGGGGCCCTAGAATATGTCGATAGCTGTATATTATGTGGAAGTGAATTTAATATGTATTGTTGTTCTTGGTTTAATGCTGGGAAGTCTTCCTGGAAGAAAAAGTGAAAGCAAAAGAACCAAATATTATAGGATTATGCTTGTATTAGCTATTATTCTATGCGTTTCTGATCTTTTTTCTGGTTTATTTAGAGGTGCTAAATTTGCAGGAGCTAATATTACACTTTGGATTTCTAACAGTGTATTTATGATAAGCCAGAGTTTTATTGGCTATTTTTGGATAATATATAGTATGCAAGTTTTAGGTGGAAAGTTAAATAAGAAGTTTTTGACTCTTGCAAATGTAGTTGTATTGATTGATTGTCTTTTAATACTTACTGCACCATTTAATGGATGGATATTTACGATAGATGCAGAAAATTTGTACCACAGAGGAAATCTAATTGTATTGCATTGGATCATTATATATGCCTTTGAACTGATACCTTCAATTGTGGCTCCTTTTACAAAAGCTGAGCATAAAGAAAAACGTGCAGTTATGCTTTTCGTGGTTTTACCTACGATAGCTACTGTACTACAATCGATGTTTTATGGCGTCACTTCAGGACAGGCCGGGATAATGTGTGGATTAATTCTTCTTTATATTATGTTACAGAACATAGAAGTGAGTGAGGCACGAACTAGAGCAGAACTCTTGGATGAAATATCAAGCACAGATACTCTTACAGGGCTTAGAAATCGAAGAGCTTATGAATATGAACTTGAGAATAAACATAAAGAAGAGTGGGTTGGTGTTATTTTTATGGATCTGAATGGATTGAAGGAGACCAATGATACTCTAGGACATAAAGCAGGGGATGCGATGATTTCTCATTTTGCCGAGTTACTCAGGTTATATTTCAAACAAGAATACATTTTTCGTATAAGTGGAGATGAGTTTATAATTCTTTGTCCTGATAAGACGATTTTTGAAGATCAATATAAGAAAATGAAAATAGAAATGGCGGATAAAGCTTCTTCTGGATGTGTAGAAGGACCTGGTAAGGAGATTATGCATTTGGTAAGTTAAGCTGAAAAGCTAATGTATAAAGATAAAAGTGATTACTATATTAAAAGTGGAAAAGATCGTCGAAAATAGACTGGAGGGTATCTAAGAGCAGTCCTTTCGCTGATTGTGTTGGAAGCATTTTAAAAATCCATGTGAGATCATACCGATTTGGTATTCTTCACATGGATTCTTTTTTTGTGTAAATTAGTCGAAGTCAAATAACATTTCTTCATATAAAGGAAGTTTATAGAAGTTTCTAGATGCAATTTCTTCATAGCGATCAATATACTTTCTAAGTTCTTCCATAGCAGGGATAACAGTGTAATAGATTTTTTTACCACATTCAAAGTCGTCATTTGATTCGTTTGCTTCTTTCCAAAGAACTGTCATTTTTTCGGTTGCACGATATGTATTGTCAATTAATTCAGATAATTGTTCCATACGTGTTTCAAAAAATTTAGGACATTTTTTTGTTTTGGATGCTGCTTCAGCGTAGAAATCAAATTCTGCTGTCATTGCTGGAAGAATATCTTTTCTTCCCATTTCAATGAGTGTGCGTACTTCAATATCCATCATGCGATCATATTGTTCGCACATGATTTTACGATTTGCTTGTAATTCTTTTTCAGAATAAACACCATTAGATGTAAATAGGTGAATGACTTTAGGATCTTTTAAGATTTCTGTAGCTTCAATATAACTCTTAACATTTGGAAGGCCTCTACGTTCAGCTTCTTTTACCCATTCATCAGAATAACCATCTCCTGAAAATAATATTCTCTTATGATCATGAATTAATTGTTTACAAATATTTAAAGCTTTTTCACGTACATCTGTTAAATACTTGATACCTTCTAATTGATCTGCAATATCATTGAGACTTTCCGCCATGATCGTATTTAATACGGTATTAGCGAAAGAAGCTGACATACTTGAACCTAACATTCTAAATTCAAATTTATTTCCAGTAAATGCAACAGGGGATGTTCTGTTTCGATCTGTATTATCATGAGGAATATAAGATAGTCCGTTGACTGGATTAAAGTTTACAGTAGATTCATAAACACCTTTGAACTTTTTATTTTGATAAATCGAATATAGAATATCTTCAATGTAAGAACCAAGGTAGATAGAAATAATTGCTGGTGGCGCTTCATTAGCACCTAAACGATGATCATTTCCACAAGAAGAAGCAGACAATCTTAGTAAAATAGGATATTCATCAACTGCACGAATGAATGCAGAAATAAATGTTAAGAAACGAATATTTTCAGCTGGCTTTTTACCTGGATCAAATAAGTTTTGTCCATTATCTGTGACAATAGAATAATTGTTATGTTTACCAGAACCATTGATTCCATCAAATGGTTTTTCATGTAATAAACAAGCAAAACCATGTTTCTTTGCAGTTTTTCTTAAAATATCCATTGTTAATTGGTTTTGATCGACCGCAATATTTCCTTTTGAAAAGATAGGTGCTAATTCAAATTGTCCAGGAGCGACTTCATTGTGTTCTGTTTTTGCATATACACCAAGTTTCCATAATTGTTCATTCACATCTTTCATGAATTCTTGAACACGTGTAGGAATTGCCCCAAAATAATGATCATCTAATTCTTGACGCTTTGTTGCGGATGCACCGAATAAAGTTCTACCTGTTAAACGAAGATCTAATCTACGATTGAAATATTTTAAGTCGATCAAAAAGTATTCTTGTTCTAGACCAACTGAGATATCACAACTCTTAACATCCTTTTCACCTAATAAATTCACAACACGAGTTGCAGCTTTACTTAATACTTCTAAAGATTTTAGTAATGGTTCTTTTCTATCCAATGCTTCACCATTGTAAGAAACAAACACTGTAGGAATACATAAAACACCTTCTTTAATAAATACAGGTGAAGAGATATCCCAATATGTATAACCTCTTGCTTCAAATGTAGCTCTTAAACCACCAGATGGGAATGAAGATGCATCAGGTTCACCCTTGATCAACATCTTTCCTGAGAATCTAGCAATTGGTTCTCCATCAGCACCTGGTTCTACAAATGCATCATGCTTTTCTGCAGTTCCACCTGTTAAAGGTTGAAACCAGTGTGTGAAGTGTGTTGCTCCATGTTCCATTGCCCATCGTTTCATTGCATGTGCGATTGCATCTGCAGTTGTACGATCGAGTTGTGTTTCTAAGGCAATTGTTTTCTTCCAAGCTTCATAAACTGGAGAAGGAAGTCTTTCTTCCATTTCAACTTCAGTAAATACAAGTGATCCAAAATCTTTATATGCTTTTTCCATGAAAATCTCCTTTTTCCTCGAAAATTTTATGAAAATTGACAAAAAACGTCAATATTTTATTGAAAATCTATTAAAAAATTAAAAAAATAATAAAAAAACAGAGTTTTTGCTCTGTTTTCTATAAATTCATAGATTCGTAACCGAATGGTGTTGATTCAACTAATTTTACAGATTTAACTTCTTCTACTTCATCAATCAAGATTGCCTGTACACCTTCTGAAATGTCTGCACTTGCCATAAAACAACCTGCACAAGCACCAACCATTGTTACGGTTACTACACCATCTTGGAAGTCAACAAATTCAACGTCTCCTCCGTCTGCCTGCAAGTATGGGCGAATCTTATTTAATGTATGATTGATTCTACGAATCAAATCTTCTCTTGCGGGCGTTTCTGCATTCAACATTGCTTCTTTATTTTCTTCATCAATTTGATTTTCTTTTACTTCTTCTGCCATAGAATGCCTCTTTTCCAAAAACTAGTTTAATCAAATTCTAGAATGCTTGCAACTGAAATGATTTGATGTGTTATACTTTTTTTGGAGATTTAGTTATGAGATATAAAACAGGAATGATCGTAGAAGGAAAAGTAACAGGGATACAACCTTATGGTGCGTTTGTTTCTTTAGATAATCAAAATGCAGGATTGATTCATATTTCTGAAATCAGTGATGGATTTGTGAAAGATATTAGTAAATATGTTCAAGTAGGAGATCATGTAAAAGTAAAGATCGTTGATTTTGATAAAAAACACCATCAAGCTAGATTATCTTTAAAAGCGTTGAACAAACCAAGGGTGAGGAAATCTCGTAGACAACATGTCTATCAAAAACCTTCTTTACCATCTATGAAATTGGGTTTTCAATCTATTGCGATGAATATGGATCGATGGATTGAAGAAGCAAAGAAAAATATATTAAAGGAACAATAAGCTATCACAAATGTGGTGGTTTTCTTTTATTGTAAAACAATAGCACGCTATTGACAGTGTGCTATTGAAGTGATATAAATACATGCGGAGGGGAGCCTATGAAAAGAATTGTAGATATTGGATTTCGTATCAAAAAAATAAATGATTTATTGTGTAAAAGAGCTGATAAAACAATGGAAGAAATGGGTGTTACCTTTTCACAACATCATGTTCTTGTTTATCTTGTGCATCAAGAAAATCATACCGCAACCATGAAAGAGTTAGAACATGCATTTATGGTTTCACAAGCTACTATGGCTGGTATTGTAAAACGCATGGAAGAAAAAAAATATATTCGTTCTTATTATTCCGAAAATGATAGAAGAATCAAATATGTTTGTTTGACGAAGAATGGTGAAGAAATCTGTGAGAAGACACACGTTTTAATGCAGAAGTGTGAAAATAAAATGCAATCTTTGTACACAAAAGAGGAAATGATGGCGTTTGATGAATATTTAGATCGATTATTTGATTTGTTGGATAAGGAGGATGCTTGATGATTAAGACATTAAAAAGTTGTATTGGACAATATAAGAAAGCAACAATATTGACACCAATCTTTACAAGTTTAGAAGTATTGATGGAAGTAATGATTCCATTTATTACTGCTTCATTAATTGATAAAGGGGTTAGTAGTGGAAACATGAATGAAGTAATCAAATATGGAATCATTATGTTGGTTCTAGCGTTTGCTTCATTATTTTGTGGAGTGATGAGTGGTAAATATGCTGCAGAAGCATCAACAGGTTTTGCGGCAAATGTAAGAGATAAAATGTATCAAAAAATACAAACATACTCTTTTTCTAATATTGATAAGTTTTCAACTGCAGGATTAGTAACAAGGTTAACAACGGATGTAACAAACTTACAGAATGCATTTATGATGGTGATTCGTATCGCAATCAGACCTCCACTGATGTTAACTTTGTCAGTTGTGATGTGTGTATTGATTTCACCAAAATTATCTTTGATCTTTTTTGTGGCAATTGTATTTTTGGCAATCGTAATTGGTTTATGTTTACCAAAGGTTAATACAATTTTTACAGATACATTTAATAAATATGATGATTTAAATGCAGAAGTACAAGAAAATGTTTCTGGTATTCGTGTTGTAAAAGCGTATGTGCGTGAAGAACATGAAAAAGAAAAGTTTTCTAAAGCAGCACATAACCTAAGAAAGTTATTTGAAAAAGCAGAAGGAATGCTCGCAATTGTAAACCCGATTATGAACTTAGCGGTTTATGGTTGTATTGTAGCGTTAAGCTGGTTTGGTGCACATCAAATTGTTGGTGGTTCCTTAACAACAGGTGAATTAACATCAATGTTTTCTTATGTTATGAGTATTTTAATGTCATTAATGATGTTAAGCATGACAATTGTAATGATTACAATGTCCATTGCTTCAGCGAAAAGAATTGCGGCTGTTATCAATGAAGAACCTGATATTCAAAATGGTACAGATCCTATTATAGAAGTGAAAGATGGTTCTATTGACTTTAATCATGTGAACTTTGCATATACTTCTGGAGATGGAGAAGATGTTTTACAAGATATCGATTTACATATTAAAAGCGGAGAAACGATTGGTATCATTGGTGGAACAGGTTCTGGTAAAAGTACACTCGTATCTTTGATTAGTAGATTGTACGACGTTACTTCTGGTAGTGTGCTTGTTGGTGGAATCGATGTAAAGAATTATGATATTCCAACATTACGTAATGCCGTATCTGTTGTACTTCAAAAAAATGTATTGTTTTCTGGAACAGTTTTAGAAAACTTAAGATGGGGAAATGAAAATGCAACAGAAGAAGAATGTTGGAAAGCATGTGAATTAGCATGTGCGGACGAATTCTTAAAGAAAATGCCAGATGGTCTACAATCACGTGTGGAACAATCTGGAAATAACTTCTCAGGTGGTCAAAAACAAAGATTGTGTATCGCTAGAGCAATCTTAAAAGAACCTAAGATCTTGATCTTAGATGATTCTACAAGTGCAGTTGATACCGCAACAGATGCTAAGATACAAGCAGCATTCCACAAACAAATTCCAGATACAACAAAGATCTTGATTTCACAAAGAATCTCATCTGTTAAAAATGCAGATCGTATCATTGTAATTGATGATGGAAAGATTTCTGGTTTTGATACACATGAAAACTTGATTCAAAATAATACGATTTATCGTGAAATCGAAGAAGCACAAAATAAAGCTGGTGGTGATTTTGATAAACCACAAGAAGACTAGGAGGTGAATTATGCCAAGAGGACAAATGAGACCTGTAAAAAAGGTGAAAAAGGGAACTTTTTCTAGAGTAATCAAATATATGGCAAAAGACTATACATTACAAATGTTATTTGTAATCGCATGTATCTTTATTTCCGTATTTTGTACATTACAAGGAACATTGTTTCAAAAAACTTTGATTGATTCTTATATTCTTCCTATGATTCAAAATGGTTCTACAGATTTTACACCATTATTACAAGCTATCACTAAATTGATTGGAATTTTATTGATTGGTGTTGTTGCTAGTTATGCATATAACAGAGTGATGGTTACGATTTCTCAAGGAACGATGGAAAAGATGAGAGATGAAATCTTCTCTCATATGCAAACATTACCAATTCGTTATTTTGATACACATTCACATGGAGATATCATGTCTGTATATACAAATGACGTAGATACAATGAGACAAGTTATATCGCAAACGATTCCAAATGTTGTATCTTCTTCAATTACAATTGTCTCATCCTTTATATCAATGATTTTATTATCCATTCCATTAACAGCTGTATCCTTATTTATGATTTGTATCATGATGGTGGTTGTAATGAAGATTGGTGGAAAATCTAGTAAGTACTTTATGGATCAACAAAATTCATTAGGTAAATTAAATGGATATGTAGAAGAAATGGTGCAAGGTGTTAAAGTCGTTAAAGTATTCTGTCATGAAAAGGAAGCAATTGAAGATTTCCAAGAACATAATGATGATTTAAGAGTGAGTGCTTTTAACGCAAATAAATACGCAAATATCATGATGCCAATCATGTCAAACTTAGGAAATATTTCTTATGTATTGATTGCAATCATTGGTGCAGCATTATCTTTAAGTGGTATTTCAGGATTAACACTTGGAACATTGGTATCTTTTTTAACATTGAATAAAAACTTCACACAACCAGTAACACAGATTTCTCAACAAGTAAACTCAGTAGCGGCTGCGATGGCAGGTGCAGAAAGAATCTTTGAGTTACTCGATGAAGAAAGTGAAACAGATGATGGTTATGTTGAACTTGTTAACGCAATTGAAAAAGAAGATGGTACTTTAGAAGAAACTGATCATAGAACAGGTGTTTGGGCTTGGAAACATCCACATAAGGCAGATGGTACGATTACTTATCGTAAGTTAGAAGGAAAGATTACAATGGATGATGTGGATTTCTCTTATGATGGTAAGAAAACAATACTTCATAACGTAACATTGTTTGGTTTGCCAGGTGAAAAGATTGCCTTTGTTGGTTCGACTGGTGCAGGGAAAACAACAATTACGAATTTGATTAATCGTTTTTATGATATTGCGGACGGAAAGATTCGATATGATGATATTAATATTAATAAGATAAAAAAATCTTCTTTAAGAAAGTCACTCGGAATTGTGCTTCAAGATACAAATTTATTTACAGGTACGATCATGGATAATATTCGGTATGGTAGATTAGATGCAACAGATGAAGAATGTATCGCTGCTGCTAAACTTGCAAATGCGGATGGATTTATTCGTAAATTGCCAAATGGATATCAAACTGTCATTAAAGGTGATGGTGGAACATTATCGCAAGGTGAAAGACAATTATTGTCCATTGCACGTGCTGCAGTCGCAGATGCTCCAGCAATGATCTTAGATGAAGCTACTTCATCTATTGATACAAGAACAGAATCTCTTGTACAAAAGGGAATGGATGCTTTGATGAAAGGAAGAACGACTTTTGTCATTGCACATCGTTTATCCACTGTACAAAATTCAGATTGTATTATGGTATTAGAAAATGGAAGAATCATTGAACGTGGGAATCATGAAGAATTGATTGCCAAAAAAGGTAGATACTACCAACTTTATACAGGTAACGCAATTGAAGATTGTGAATAGAAACTGCTCAAATGAGCAGTTTTTGTTATAATGGGAACATGTTAGAAATATTTTGTGCGATATATCCAGAAGCGAAGGTTTTGATTCAAAGATATCATTTAAAAAAAGATAGTGAATTTCAAAGATGGGATCGTTTTATTAATGCCGAACAAACCATTGCCTTAACAATAACAGGTTGTGGAAAGATCAATGCGTCAAGTTGTGTGACAGCTGTATTATTAAAAGATGAAAATTCATTTGTATTGTCATTTGGTTCAGCTGCATTTTTATATAAAATTCCATTTGGTCTTTATCAAGCGGATCGTATTTGTGATATTGATACAGGTATTGCATATTATCCTGATCTATTAATACAAACCCACTGTAAAGAATGTGGTTTTCTAACAGGAAGTCAATTATTATCTACCCAAGAAAATACAAGAATGACAATTGAACCTATAGTTGATTTAAAGAAATACTTAACAGAAATCAACTTGAATCATACATATGCTTTATATGACACGGAATCTTCTGCAATTTATCACGCTAGCAACGGTTTTGTTGGACCACATCAAATGTTATTTTTACGTTTTCCTTCAGATTGTGATGCATCTCAAATTACAGCGAAACAAATTGAAGAAAAAGTAGAATCGATTTTTGATTCTTTAGATTCTATGATTCAAAACATTTTATTCTTACAAACAAAAGATACAGAAATGTATGATCCTTTCATTAAACAATTCCAACAACATATTCACGCAAGTACTACAATGTGTAATCAAATCAACCAAATCATTCAATACTGTAAAACAATAGATTTTGATTATCATAATGTCATACAAGAATTATTGCGGTATGAAATCCAATCTAAGGATGATGGAAAGAAGGTGTTACATGAATTTCAAACAAAATGTTGTAATTTCTAAATTTTCTCATATTTATGTAGAAGAAGATGTTTTACATCTAGAAAGAACACAACAAGTTCTATCTCTTTTTCCACATGCTTCTATTATTACTATCAAAGATTATCGAGATGTGTTTAATCGAAAGAAACAATCACATGCAATTCAAAAACAATCACAAAATTTAATATTAGCGAAAAAGAAAAAAGATTTTTTATATCCTGCTTCACCAGTTTGTCAATCTTTTGATAATGAGCATTTCTATTACAGTACAAGTATGATGAATTGTATTTATGATTGTGAATATTGTTTTTTAAAAGGAATGTATCCTTCTGGAAATATCGTTGTATTTATGAATATCGAAGATTTCTTCCAAGAAGTAAAGAATGTATTAAAGAAACATTCTGTTTATTTGTGTGTTTCTTATGATACGGATATGTTAGCTTTAGAGCCAATCTTTCATTATGGAAAACTTTGGAGTGATTTTACTAAGACACAACATGGATTATCCATTGAAATACGTACAAAAGGGACATTATCTCAAGAATGGAAAAAGATACCCGTTTCGAACAATATTATATTTGCTTTTACATTATCTCCTAAATATGTTGCTTGTAAGTATGAACACGGAACTCCAAGTTTAGAACAAAGAATTACAATGATAAAAGAAGCTATGCGAATGGGATATCCTATTAGAATCTGTTTTGATCCAATTGTTGTGTTTCCTAACTATGAAAAAGAATATTTGGCTATGGTTCAACAAGTTCATCAACAAATTGATTTGAATCAAGTGAAAGATATTAGTATAGGTAGTTTTCGTATTTCTAAAAACTATTTATCGAATATGAGAAAACAATATCCAAATAGTAGTGTTCTACAATATCCATATGTATGTGAAAAAGGCTTTTATCATTTGCCAAATGATATTTTAAATAAAGTAGAAAATCTTGTGTTAGATGAATTAACAAAATATGTGTCAAACGATAAGATCTATCGTTGGGAGGATTGAAATGAATCAAGCAATCGTAACTGGAGCGAGTTCAGGAATTGGTAAAGCAATCACCAAACAATTATTAGCAGATGGCTATGAAGTTTTTGGAATTGGTAGAAACTTTACAGATAAAATAGAACATGATTATTTTCATGAAATACAATGTGATTTATTAGATGAAATAGCATTTGAGAATTGTTTGAAACAATTACCAACAAAAGATTTAAAAGTATTAATCAATAATGCTGGATGTGCATATTATGGAATGCATGAAACAATTCAAAAAGAACAAATCAAAGAAATGGTTCGTTTGAATTTAGAAGTACCACTATTATTTACACAACATTTCACACGTACATTAAGAGGCAACAAAGGTACTTTAATCAATATCGCTAGTATTTCAGGAACACATGCTGCACCTCATGGAGCGAGTTATGCAAGTACAAAAGCTGCATTGATTTCTTTTAGTCGATCTTTATTTGAAGAAAATAGAAAACATGGTATGAAAGTAATTTGTATCATTCCAGATATGACAGTTACTAATTTATACAGAAATGCAAATTTCGAAGCAGAGAAAACAGAAGGGTGTAGTATCTTGCCAGAAGATATTGCTAGTGTTGTATCAAATGCATTAAAACAAAAAGAGGGCATTGTGATGTCAGAAATTATTATTCAACCTCAATTTCATAGAATTCATAAAAAATGAAGTTCATGTTTAGAACTTCATTTTTACTAATAAAATGGATTGCTTTTAGATGAGAGAGCTTCTTGATCTAGCTGAAGCTAATCTTGAATCACTTTTATTTGATGAGGAATAACTTGAGATGCATGAAACTACTGATGCAAGACGAATATTTTCTCCTGATTTTCTTAAAAACCAATATCCACCAGAAACATTGTCTAATTCTTCTTCACTGAGTGGAACTTTTGCCAAGAAAGCTTTTGCTTCATCTTCACTTACTTCTGCACCATGTTTCTTTGCTTCAGATACGAGAAGTGCGATGCATCCTTCGTCATCTTTCAAATCTGCAGCTTTGAGTGCTTCAATGATTTCTGAGTTTACCTTTTCATCTTTTAATAATTCTTCTAATGCCATAAGTATGACCTCCTGTTTGTATTTCTATTTTATATGATTATGAAAAGGTTGTGTGTAAGAATTATGAAAATTAATTATAAGTTTCTGAAATATGCTTGTATAATGGAAAAAATGAAAGAAGTGGAATCATGTCTGATAAAAAGAAAACATATAAATTAAGTCAATCTTTAGATAACTTAAATGATTATATTCGTGTTGTAAATCCAAGTGTTTGGTTTGTATTAGTTGCGATGTTGAGTATTGTAATTGGTATGATTTGTTGGAGCTTTTTAGGGAATGTAGAACGAACGATTGAAACAACGATCAATATAGAAAATAATCAAGCTGTTTGTTATATAAATGTAGATGATGTAAATGAAGTTCAAGAAGGTATGAAAATTACATTTGATGGAAAACAAGCTTGGATTGAAGAACTAGAAGAAACAGATGGACAGATTGCAATCTATACCATATCTTTAGATTCAAAAGTCAAGAGTGGTCATTATGAAGGGTCTATTGTGGTAGAAGAAATTTCTCCAATTTCATTTTTATTAGATTAAGGTGGTTTTTATGAAAAAGAATGTCATCAAAAAACCAATCGAAAAAGGAGTTGCTCGTGTACCAGTAATCATGCAGTTAGAAGAGTTAGAATGTGGTGCTGCTAGTCTATGCATGGTCTTAGCTTATTATCAAAAGTGGATTCCAATTGAAGAAGTACGAAATACATGTGGTGTTTCGAGAGATGGTGTCAGTGCAGGCAGTATTTTAAGAACAGCACGATTTTATGGTCTAGAAGCACAAGGGTATCGTTGTGAAGCAGAAACTTTAATGAAAGATGTAACGTTTCCGTGTATTGCATTTGCGTATGGATGCCATTTTGTTGTGGTATGTGGTGCGAAAAATGGAAAGATCTATATCAATGATCCAGCCAAAGGCGATTGTAAATATACGCAAAAGGAATTTGAAGATATATTTAGTAATATTGTGATTCAATTTCGACCAAGTTCCTCTTTTGTACCATCTGGAAAGAAAAAGAGTATTCTTTCTTATACGAAAAAAAGATTGAAAGGAACATCTCTTGCGATTGCGTTTGCGTTTATAACAGGTGTGATTGCTTCAATGTTGGGTGTGATAACACCTGCTTTTTCACGTGTGTTTTTAGATTATTTATTACCTGGTGATAATCCACAATGGATTTGGCCATTTCTGATTCTATTAGCACTATTTAATTTGGTGCAAATTGTTATGACAGCTTTACAATCTGTATATTCTTATCGTATCAATGGGAAAATGGCTGTTATTGGAAATTCAACTTTTATGTGGAAGATTCTACAGATGCCAATGGAATTTTTCTCACAAAGAAGAGCAGGAGATATCCAACAAAGACAAGCTTCTAATGCGACCATTGCCTCATCCTTGATTGAAACATTTGCACCATTATTTTTAAATACTGTCATGATGTTCTTCTATCTTGGTGTGATGCTGAAATACAGTTGGATATTAACATTGATTGGGCTTGTTTCTATGAGTATTAATCTAGTTCTTTCTCAATACATCACAAAAAAGCGTATCAATATTACACGTGTATCTATGAAAGAAAGTGCTAATTTAGCCTCTACAACCATTGTTGGAATTGACATGATTGAAAGTTTGAAATCAACTGGTGCAGAAAATGGTTTCTTTACAAAATGGGCAGGTATACAAGCAAGTGCTAATGCACAACAAGTACAATATGAAAAAACAGATGTTTATTTAAGTATGATTCCACAATTGATTACAACAATTACAAATTATTTGATTTTGTTATGTGGTGTTTATTTGATTATGTCTGGAAACTTTACAATTGGTAAATTGATGGCTTTTCAAGGTTTTCTAACTTCATTTATGTCACCCGCATTAACATTAGTTGATACATCACGCACATTACAAGAGATGCGTACGAATATGGAACGTATTGATGATGTGATGGAATATCCAGATGAAAAAATCTTTTCTGAAGAAAAAGAAACAAACTATCAATCATTAAGTGGAAAAATAGAGATGAAAGATGTGGTATTTGGTTACAATGTTTTATCTGCACCTTTGATTGAAAATTTCAATTTAATGATTGAACCAGGAGAATCACTAGCTATTGTAGGGGATTCTGGATGTGGAAAATCAACAATTTCAAAACTATTAACAGGAATTTATGCACCATGGAGTGGACAAATCTTGTTTGATGGAAAACCATTAAAAGAGATTTATAAAGGTGTATTTCGCAGTAGTGTTGCGGTCGTGGATCAAGATATTACATTATTTGAAGGTAGTATTGCAGATAATATTCGAATGTGGGATCTTAATATCAATGATGAAGAAATCGTTCAAGCGAGTAAAGATGCTCAATTTCATGAAGATGTGATGAAAAGACCACATGGTTATAAAGGAAAGCTACAAGAAGATGGTAAAGATCTATCTGGTGGACAAAGACAGAAGTTAGAAATTGCACGGGCTTTTGCGATGCATCCATCTATTTTAATTATGGATGAAGCGACAAGTGCATTAGATGCGAAAAATGAATATGCGATATTACAAGCAGTCAAGAATAGAAAAATTACTTGTATTATGATTGCGCATCGATTATCTACGATACGATCTTGTGACAAGATTTGTGTAATGGAAAACGGAAAGATACAAGGGATTGGTACACATGATGAGCTTTTAGAGAATAATGCTTTGTATCAAAATCTAGTGCGTGTTGGTTGAGGTGAATCATGGATGAATTTAATGTAAAAGTCAAATTAAAAGAATTTACAGATGATGAACAATTCATGGAAGCAATGGACGCATTAAGAGATGCTGTAGTTGGAGAACGTTTAAAAAGAGTATTGGATGATAAAGAAGTAGAAACTTCTGTGATACAAGAAATCTTAAAGTATTTCCATTGTAAGAAAAAAGATTCTAATGATTTAAAAGGAGATACTTTTGAACAACAATTAGATTATTGTTTGCATCCATACGGCATTATGTATCGTTCTGCTTCTTTAAATCATGGTTGGTATCATCAAGCAACAGGAATTATGCTAGGAACATTAAAAGAAGATGGGACTGCAGTTGTATTGAAACCTGGTAGACTTGGAGGATATGTTTTTAATGATCCGCATACGAATTGTGATGTTCATTTAAATCCAAAAACAGAAGACTTGTTGGATGAAGAAGTTATTTGTTTTTATCCTTCTTTACCTTCTAAAAGTTTAGAAGTGAAAGATTTATTGAAATTCATGTTTTCTCGTTTAACGATTTCAGATATTTTGTTTTATGTAGGGGCATTGTTTTTTGTGACAGTATTAGGTTTATTTACACCAATCTTTACAAAAGCATTGTTTGGAAATGTATTACAGGATGGAAATGTTCGAACATTGATGGGTTTAGGTTGTTTTATAATTTGTTATTCCATTGGAACAATGAGTTTAACAACATTTCAAAATCTCATGAAATCTAAAATCATTACAAAACAAGATGTTGTAGTGCAGGCTGCTTTGATGAGTCGCGTTATTCATTTACCATCTTCATTTTTCTCGCAATTTTCATCTGGTGAATTATATTACAAGATAGAAAGTGCACAATATATTTGTTCTACATTATTTGATACGATTGGGACAACAGGTTTATCTTCTATCTTTTCTTTGATTTATATTGGACAGATTTTTCAGTTTGCACCTGGTTTAGTCATTCCTTCTTTATTTATTATTTTAAGTTCCTTTATTGTTTCATTTATCACAGCGAAAATGCAATCACATCATTTAAAAGGACATTTAAATATTGCCGCTAAAACAAGTGGTATGACATATGATGTTGTTAAAGGAATTCAAAAAATCAAACTAGCTGGAGCAGAAAAAAGAATGTTTGCCCAATGGGCACAAATCTATGCAGATGAAGCGCATTCAGAATATAGCTTACCTTTATTTCTAAAACTAAACAGTGTCATTCAATTAACGATTACATTGATTGGTACATTGGTCTTATATGCGATGAGTATTCATTTAAAGATTTCAGTTGCGAATTTCTATGCGTTTTCTTCAGCATATGGCTTGATTGCTAGTGCGTTTACTTCTTTAGCGAGTGCATGTACGGGAATTGCGATGATTGAACCGATGTTTGAAATGGCGAAACCAATCTTAAAAGCAGTGCCTGAAAATGGTGTGGAAAAAGAAATGTTGAGTGATATTGATGGAGATATTGAAATACGACATTTAAGTTTTCATTATGAAGAAAGGACGACAAATGTAATAGATGATCTCAATTTATCAATTCATGCAGGAGAATATATAGCTATAACAGGTACGACTGGATGCGGGAAGAGTACGTTATTAAGATTGTTATTAGGATTTGAAAAACCAACAAGTGGAACGATTTTTTATGATCGTCATGATATGCAAGATATTGATTTATCATCTTTGCGTAAAAAGATAGGAACGGTACAACAAAATAGTCGTTTATTTCCAGGTGATGTTTTATCAAATATCACAATTTCTAATCCAATGCTTAATGAAAATGATGCTTGGAAAGCTGCAGAAATCGCTGCTATTGCAGATGATATTCGAAAGATGCCTATGGGCATGCGTACACTCATTTCAGAAGGACAAGGTGGTATTTCTGGAGGACAAAAACAAAGATTATTAATTGCACGTGCTTTAGCTCCAAAGCCTAAGATTTTATTTTTTGATGAAGCAACCAGCGCATTAGATAACATTACACAAAAGAAGATATCTGATGCAATTGATGCTTTGGATTGTACAAGAGTAGTAATCGCACATCGATTATCAACGATTCAAAATGCAGATCGAATTTTATATTTAGAAAATGGCAAAATAGTAGAAGAGGGAACATATTCAGAATTGATTGAAAAGAATGGGAAATTTGCGGAATTAGTAGAAAGGCAACGCTTGTAGAAGTGCTGTCTTTTTGTTGATTTTAGGAGGATGTTTTCAATAAAAATAGAGTGAGATTTCTGTATGAATATTGAAGTGCTTAATATTTATACTTTTAAGAAAAAAATTTTTTTACAAAAAAAGATTTAAGAAATAGCTTTTAAAAGCATATTTGCTTAGTTTTTTTCTTTTAGATATTTTTAAAGTAGTATTGCTTGTCTATATAGGTAGTGAGCGATGTGTTATAATATTTTCAGTTTGGAAAGGAGTGTGCTTGCCTTGTCTTTTTATTCAATCGGGTTAACATTAACCAATATTCGTTCATTTATTGTGATGATTTTAGATATCATCGTCATGTGGTTTATTTTGTTTTATGCTTTGAAAATTGTTCGTTCCAATCAAAGAACGATTCAAATATTTAAGGGAATTATATTAGTAATTGTAATTGATGCGTTAGCTAAATTGCTTGGTTTAAAAACACTAGAGTTTTTAGCTGATATGTTTATCAATTATGGTTTTCTTGCGATTATTATTATCTTTCAACCTGAAATTCGTTCTTTATTAGAAAAGATTGGTCAATCTAATATCTTTTCTAGAATTAATACATTAACTGGAAATGAAAAAGAGAATCTAGTTGATCAAATCGTAACAGCTGTTATGTTATTGAGTAAAGATCAAACAGGTGCTCTGATTTCTATTGAACAATCACAATCACTAGATGCCTATATTGCTACAGGTGTAAAGTTGAATTCGGATGTAACTGCAGAATTATTAACGTCTTTATTTGTGACAAGTACACCACTTCATGATGGCGCTGTTATTCTACAGGGAGATAAAATTGCATGTGCGAGTGCGTATTTCCCTCCAACGAATGCAGATGTTCCTTCTCGTTATGGTGCGCGTCATAGAGCTGCCATTGGTTTTTCTGAAGTGACAGATGCCGTAACAATTGTTGTATCTGAAGAAACTGGTGGGGTATCTATTACAGAAAGAGGAAAGATCTTTACGATAGATAACCAAGAAACATTAAGAAAATATTTATTAAAAGTTATCTTAGGAGATGAAACAGAAAATTATCCTAAGAAAAATGCAGATGGTTCAAAAGGTATTCTTTCTGCGTTGAAATTAAAAAAACAAGTTGAAAAAACAGAAAGAAAAGAAATAGAAAACAATTTGAAGATTGATGCAATTGCACAAGATGAAGCAACCGTTCATAAGCAAGCAGATGAAGTCGCAAAGAAAGCGGAAATGAAATTACCACACAAAAAGAAAAGACCCGTTGCTTCTTATCCTCAACAAGAAAAAAGAATCGTTGCGGAAGAAGTAAAACCTGTACAAGTCATCAAAGAAAAAGTGGAAGAAGTAAAACCTGTTCCAAAGATGACACCAGAAGAAGTAAAGGCTGCTAGAGAAGCTGCTTTGAATCAATTGAAAACAAAAACAGAAGTTTCTGAAAAGAAACAAACACCAATTTTAAATGATGAAGATCGTAAATTTGATACGAGTAAGTTAAATATTTCTGAAATCGTTGGATTTAATGATGAACTTGATCGTCAACTCAAGATGGTTGAAAAACTAGATAACACATCCTCAGAACAAGAAGGAGGTGATCAACATGAGTGAAAACAAGAAAAAATCCGGAAATGATAAGAAAAAGACAGAACGTGCAAATCAAATTGCTGAACAATCTCAAAAAGTAAAGAGAACTTATGAACATCTCGAAGATGGATTGTTTAAAGCATTGCGATTATTTTCTACTTTCTTAGATAAATTTTTGTTTAATAAGAAATACAGTAAAGTTGTTTCACTTGTGTTAGCTTTGTTGTTGTACGCAACAGTGAACTACAATGCGTTGTCATCTTCTTATCAATCTTCATTGCGTTATTCAAAGACGATTTCTGATCTGACTGTTACCGCAAAATACAATGCGGATACATTTGAAGTGATTGGTTTACCAGAAACTGTAGATGTTATATTAACAGGTGATGCGGCAAATGTAACAAGTGCAGCAAACGCAGAAAGTGGAACTGTTATTTGTGATTTAGATGGTTTAACAGAAGGTGAACATGAAGTTAAGTTAACAACCGAAGGTTATGGAAACAATGTAAATATCGTTGTGAATCCTACAAATGTAACAGTAACATTAAAGAAGAAAACAACACAACAATTTGATATTTCCTATGATTTTATTAATCAAGATCGAATGGATTCTAAATATTCTCCAGGTACACCTGAATTTGAATATACAAAGATCAATGTACGTGCTTCCAAAGATACTTTAGATTCTATTGCGTTTGTCAAAGCGTTAATTGATGTCAGTGGTCAAACAAGTGATTTTGAACAAGATGCGATATTGGTTGCATATGATTCACAAGGAAATCCTGTAAATGCTGATATTGTTCCAGATACCGTGCATGTGAGTGTTCCAGTTACTTCTCCAAGTAAATCGGTAAAGGTGCAAGTACAAGTTAGTGGTGAAGTGCCAGATGGTAAGGCAATTGATTCCATTACAATGGATCAAGAGACTGTAACGATCTATGGATCAGAAACAACACTAGCGGATATTGATCAAGTCGTTGTTACGTTGGATGCAAGTTCATTAACGAAAGATTCTACGATTTTAAGACCAATCGTATTACCAGCTGGAGTATCTAGTGCCAGTACTTCTCAAATTACGATGAACGTTACTTTAGCGGATGCGGAAGAAAAGACAATTGATGATGTACCAATTAATGTCATCAATAATAATAAGCACTATAAAGCTTCTCAACCTGACAACATTACAACAACTTCTGTCGTTGTGAAAGGTACAAAAAATAACATTGATAAAATCAATGCAGATGATATCAATGTCTATATTGATATGAAAGACGTTCAACCTGGATTGCAGACATTTGCTTTACAGATCGAACAACCATCCAATGGAATTGTTACATATACTTTGAATCAAGCAGAATATGAATTAAATGTATTGGGTGAAACAAGTGATACAGATACAAGTGAAGGAGCAAATGTAAACAATGACTAAATACTTTGGCACAGATGGAATTCGTGGAAAAGCGAATGAAGGATTGAGTGCAGATCGTGCATTTCAAGTAGGTAGATATCTTGGCTATTATTTTTCAAAGAATGGTAAGAAAAAAATCATTATTGGAAAAGATACAAGATTATCCAGTGATATGTTAGAGAGCGCATTGGCTTCTGGAATCGTAGCTCAAGGATGCGATGCATATTTAATGGGATATGGGCCTACACCTGCAGTTTGTTATTTAACACATAATGAAGACTTTGAATGTGGTGCAATGATTTCTGCTTCGCATAATCCATTCTATGATAATGGAATCAAAGTATTCTCAAAAGATGGTGTAAAATTATCTAGTGATATTGAAGATTTGATTGAAGATTACATTGATGGTAAAACAAGTTTAGAATATGTTACTGGTGATAAAATTGGAAAGATCATTCCTTATGAAAGAGGAATTGAAAACTATTTGAATTTTGTATGTGAAGAATTTGATATTGATTTATCAGGTATGAATATTGCGATGGATTGTGCAAATGGTTCGGCGTGCATTACTGCAGAACGTGCATTAAAGATGTTAGGTGCAAATGTTTATGCAATGCATAATGAACCAAATGGTATCAACATCAATAATCAAGCTGGTTCTACACATCCTCAAATATTTCAACAATATATGAGAGATCATCAAGGTGAATATGATTTAGGATTAACATTTGATGGTGATGCAGATCGACAAATTCTTGTTCGTCAAAATGGTGATCTTGTTGATGGAGATTATGTTTTATATATTTTAGGTAAATATTATCGTGATCAAGGAACATTAACAGGAAATACGATTGTTACAACTGTTATGGCAAATTTGGGCTTGTGGAAAGCAATGGAAAGAGAAGGTATCCTTGTTGAAAAGACACAAGTTGGGGATAAATATGTTTATGAACAAATGTGTAAAAAAGGTTACATTGTTGGTGGAGAACAATCAGGACATATCATTTTGAAACATCACGCAACAACAGGGGATGGATTGATGACTGCTTTATCCATTTTAAAAGTCATGAAAAAGACAGGTAAAACACTGGATGAATTGTGTGAAGGGTTAACAATTTATCCGCAATTGTTAGTGAATGTTAAAGTGACAGATAAAACACAAGTATTGAATGATGATGAAATCAATCAAGCAATTCAAAGTGTAGAAGCAGAACTTGAAGGAAATGGTAGAGTGCTTGTTAGACCAAGTGGTACAGAACCATTATTGAGAGTTATGGCGGAAGCGGAAACGGATGAAATTTGTGATCGTGTCGTTGGAAAGATTGCGCGTTTAATACAAAAGAAATATGGCGTTGAAGAAGACCAATGAAAGGCAGGGAGAAATC
>CAVLCI010000014.1:0-26640 GCA_963661415.1 Bifidobacteriaceae bacterium
TTTAGAATTAAAAAATAAAGAAAAAATAAGCTTCTAAAAAAGCATTGGATATTTCCAATGCTTATTTAATTCCTTTTACTTCAATTCTGTTCAATGCTTTTGCAAGTGCAATCTCTGCACGTTTGATATCGACATTTGGATCACTTGATTGTAATCTTTTTTCAGCTCTTTGTTTTGCGTTTTGAGCTCTTTCTAAATCAATATCATTTTTATTTTCAATCGCATCTGTTAGGATTTCTGCTAAATTATTTCTAAAATAGAATAATCCACCACTCACAGCATACGTTTCTCTTACACCATTCTCATCAGAAGTCATTGTTCCAATTTTTAACATTGTAACAAGTGGCATGTGATTTGGTAATACACCTTGATTACCATCTTCTGTTTGAATGTTAATGATTGGTGTATCAAATTCTTTATAGATTCCTTCTGGTGTAATGACTCTTACATGAAGCTCACTCATTTTAGTGACTCAGCTTTCTTCACAACATCTTCAATTGTTCCAACGGATAAGAACGCTGCTTCTGGAAGATCATCATATTTTCCATCCAAGATTTCTTGGAAAGAACGAACAGTATCTTTAACAGGTACATATACACCCTTTAAACCTGTGAATTGTTCAGCGACACTGAATGGTTGAGATAAGAAATTTCTGATACGACGTGCTCTGTTAACGATTTTCTTATCTTCTTCACCTAATTCATCCATACCAAGAATTGCGATGATGTCTTGTAATTCTTTATATCTTTGTAGAATTTCTTGAACACCTCTTGCGACTTTGTAATGGTCTTCACCAACAACAAGTGGATCTAACATACGAGAGGATGAATCTAATGGATCAACTGCTGGATAAATTCCAAGTGCAGCGATAGAACGATCCAATACAAGTTTCGCATCCAAGTGTGTAAATGTTGCGGCTGGTGCTGGGTCTGTTAAGTCATCGGCTGGTACATATACACATTGTACGGATGTAATGGAACCATCTTTTGTTGATGTGATTCTTTCTTGTAATTGTCCCATTTCAGTTGCGAGTGTTGGTTGGTATCCTACCGCAGATGGCATACGACCAAGTAAGGCAGAAACTTCTGAACCTGCTTGTGTAAAACGGAAAATATTATCAATAAATAATAATACATCTTGATGTTCTTCATCACGGAAATATTCTGCCATTGTAAGAGCACTCAAGGCAACTCTCATTCTCGCACCTGGAGATTCATTCATCTGTCCATATGTAAGAACTGTATTCTTTAAGACACCGGAGTTCTTCATTTCATAATACATGTCATTACCTTCACGTGTTCTTTCACCTACACCCGCAACGACAGATCTACCACCATGTTCAATGGCGATATTATGAATTAACTCTTGTTCGAGAACGGTTTTACCTACACCGGCACCACCGAATAAACCAATCTTACCACCCTTAGCATAAGGACAAAGTAAGTCGATAACTTTAATACCTGTTTCTAAGATTTCATTTTGTGTTGTTTGTTGTGCAAATGTTGGAGCTTCTCTATGGATTGGCATTGTCTTTTCAGCTTTGACTTCACCTAATCCATCAATTGGCTCACCTAAAACATTAAACATTCTACCTAATACTTCATCTCCAACAGGAACTTCAATTGGTTTTCCTGTATCGATACACTCCATACCTCTAACAAGACCATCTGTAGAAGACATTGCGATACATCTAACAACATCATCACCAACGTGTTGTGCAACTTCAGCTGTCATTTGTTTTCCATCACCCATCTGAATCAAAATTGCATTTTTGATGGAAGGTAAATGTTCCGCATCATAGCGGATATCTACAACTGGTCCAATTACTTGTAGTATTTTTCCTGTATTGCTCATAATTGCCTTCTTTCTAAACTGCACTACTACCACCAACGATTTCCGTTATTTCCTGGGTAATCGCTGTTTGACGTGCCTTGTTATATTCTAATTGTAGAGAAGAGGATAAATCATCTGCATTATCAGATGCAGTTTTCATCGCAACTCTTCTACTACCTTGTTCACTTGTTGTGGATTCCATCCAATCAGAATACGCTACATCCGTAATCATCATTGGAATCAAACTATCTAGAATCGCACTAGCATTTGGCTCAAATAATGTTTCAACTGGTAATTTTCCAGTATCTTCTTTTTGAACTTCTTTTTGTTCTAAAGTACATGGTAACAAAACATCAATATCTGGTGAAAATGTCATTGTATTCACAAATCTTGTATATAAGATCTGAACTTTACCAACTTCATTGTTTTGATACATTCTGATGCATTGATCAACTATTTCTTTCATTTTGGAAAAAGTTAATTTATCACTTGAAATCACTTCTGCATTCATTAAATGATATCCTTTTTCTTCAAATGAATGATATAAAGATGTACCAATAACATACACTGGATCATGAATATTTAATACTTCGCTTGCCTTTTTAAACACATTTGCGTTGTATCCACCACATAATCCTAAATCAGAAGTTAATATGATCGTAACAGCTTTTTGATTATCTGTTTTTATAACATATTGACTTTCAACATCTGGATTATTCGCTACGATTTCATCAACCGTATCTTGTAACTTTTGTGCATATTCACGATTTGCTTCCATCTTATTTCTAGAACGAAATAATTTTGCGTTAGCAATCATTTCCATTGCTTTGGTGATTTTTCGAGTAGACTGTACTGACTTGATGCGAGAACGTAATGCTTGTCTTGACTGACCAGCCATATCAGTTTACTCCTTTAAGTAATTTGAACTGATTTAGAATTTCTTCCATTGCATTCTTCATCTGTTCAATCAATTCATCACTCAAAGCTTCTTTTTCTTCAATTTCTTTACAAATACTTTCATAGTTCGCATGGAATGTTTTATGAATCGTATTTTCAAATTGAGGAACATCTTCTATCGCAATATCATCCATATATCCTTCTTTTACCGCAAATAAAGATAATACTTGATCTACCATAGACATTGGTTGATATTGTGGTTGTTTCAATAATTCTGTAACCTTTTGACCATGATTTAAGATCTTCTTTGTGGAAGCATCTAAATCAGAACCAAATTGTGCAAAAGATTGCATTTCATGATATTGAGCAAGATCCATCTTTAATGAAGATGAAACTTTCTTAATTGCCTTTGTTTGTGCTGCAGAACCTACACGAGATACAGACAAACCAGAGTCAACTGCTGGACGAATACCTGCAGCGAATAAATCTGTTTGTAAGAAAATCTGTCCATCTGTAATAGAAATTACATTTGTAGGAATATAGGCAGAAATATCACCAGCTTGTGTTTCAATGATTGGTAAAGCTGTTAATGAGCCTCCACCTAATTCATCACTTAACTTCGCAGCTCTTTCTAATAATCTAGAATGCAAATAGAATACATCACCAGGATAAGCTTCACGTCCTGGAGGTCTCTTTAGTAATAATGACATTGTTCTATATGCAACTGCATGTTTACTTAAATCATCATAAACAATCAGAACATCTTTTCCATTGTCCATCCATTCTTCACCCATTGCACATCCTGCATATGGAGCAATGTATTGTAATGGTGCACTAGAAGAAGCAGAAGCATTAACTACAACTGTATATTTCATTGCATCATGTTCTTTTAATTTTTGAACCAAACGCGCAATTGTTGATTCCTTTTGTCCAATTGCGACATAGATACAATTTACATTTTTTCCTTTTTGGTTGATGATCGTATCGATTGCGATAGCAGTTTTACCTGTTTCTCTATCTCCAATAATCAATTCTCTTTGTCCTTTACCAATTGGAATAATGGAATCAATCATTTTGAGACCTGTCATCAATGGTTGATCAACAGATTTTCTAGTCATAACACCAGGTGCTACTCTTTCAATTTCTCTTTCTTTTGTATAAGAAATAGGACCTGCACCATCAATTGGTTCACCTAATGGATTAACAACTCTTCCTAATAATCCATCACCTACAGGAACTTCTACGATCTTTCCTGTTCTTTTAACTTCATCGCCTTCTTTGATTTTTGTATCATCTCCTAAAAGAACAACACCAATATGGTCTTCTTCTAAGTTCATGACCATTCCCATAACTCCATTTGGGAATTCAAGAAGTTCACTTGACATCGCTTTTTCAATGCCTTGAATCATGGCAATTCCGTCACCTACAGAAATGACGTAACCAACATCATCAGAATGAATTTTATTATCATAGTTTTTGATTTCTTTTTTAATCAAAGAACTAATCTCTTCCGGTCTGATTAAAGAGCTCATGCCATTTGTCCTCCTTTCAATAATGTATTTCTCATATTCTCAAGTTTTGTTTTCATTGTAATATCTGTAACATTGTTACCCATGATAACTTTGATACCAGAAATTACACTAGGATCTACTACATTCTCAAGAATAATTTTTTTGTTTGTTTTAGAAACAAGCGTATTTCCAATAGAATTCAAATCTTCTTGTGATAACTTTCTTGCGGAAATCACTTTTGCGTGTTGAATTCCTAGATCTCTTTCACATAGTTCTATAAAACAAATAAATATTTCAAATAAGTAAGAAACTCTTCCTTTATCAATCACTAATTTCAAAAAATTAATCAAATCATGTTCTAAAGAAACAAATACTCTATCAATGAATTGTTTCTTTTCATCTTTAGAAACCTTAATTGATAAAAAGAAAGTCTTTAACTCAGGATTCTCTTTAAAAATATCTTTTAAAGATTGTATCGAATACATGTATTCTTCTACTTTATTTTCTTCTTTCGCAAGTTCAAACAAACCTGCACCATAACGTTCCGCAATCTCATTCATGGTTTTCAGCATCCTTTATAAAATTTTGGATTGCTAGACGATCCAAATCTTCATCTGCCTTTGTACCAATCAATTTACTTGCAGCGTCCATAGCAATATTAACCATTTCATTCTTCATGGAATCTGCCATCTTAACTTTCTCTGCTTCAATTGCTTCACGTGCTTTTGTTTTTTCAGCTTCAGCTTCCGCATGCGCTTTATCCAGAATTTCTTGTTTTTCACTATCTGCTTGTTTTACAGCAGCTTCAACAATTGCTTCTGATTTCTTAGCAGCTTCACTTAACTGAACTTTTGCTTGTTCACGCTCGTTAAAAGCTTCCTGTTTTGCTTGCTCGCTTTGTGCCAAATCGGACTGCATCTTATCAGCACGAGCATCTAACCATTTCTTTACAGAAGCCCATAAGAACTTCTTCGCCAGCAAAAACAGAACTAATGTACTACATAGTTGTACCAAGATAGTAATAATATTTGGTATTAACTGACCAGTGATATCGACATCAATCATTCGATACTATCCTACAATTAATATACAAACATCAGAAGGATGGCAACAAGCAGTCCATAAATTGCACAAGTTTCTGACAAGGCAATACCAAGAATCATTGTTGAACGAATCTTTGATTCAACTTCTGGGTTTTTACCAATCGCATCACAAGCATGTGCAGCAACTTCACCTTCACCTCGACCAGTCATCATACCTGTCATAACAGCTAATCCTGCACCAATCGCAATCAATCCCTTATTAATATCCATGTTTAAGCTCCTCCTTATATTTAAGCTTTGTCTTTATATTCCTCAGGAATATCATTCCCGATAAGAACCACAGTTAATGTTACAAATACTAATGTCTGAATAAATCCAGAGAACAAATCAAAATATGCATGTAATAATGGTGTTAGAAATGGAGCTACAAAGTTAAATACATCTCCATTCACACTCGCAAATAATCCAATAATCGAATTTGATATCCATTGGCAGAAACTATAAATCAACTGCATCATAATTCCACCACATAAGATATTTCCAAATAAACGTAATGCCATAGAAACCAATGTAGAAAACTTACCAAAAATATTCATTGGCAACATGATCGCAATTGGTTCTAAGAAGCTATGAAAATAACCTTTTACACCCTGAAACTTAAATTCAACAACTTGTATGATCAACCATGTAATCGTTGATAATAATAACGTTACACTTAAGTTTGAAGTAGGTGAAGAAATACCAAATAGCGAAATAATATTTGCCACAAATATATAAGTCCAAAGAACTAAAATATATGGTGTTAACGCATCTGCATATTTCTTTCCAACAGAATCTTTTACTGTGTTATGAACAGCTTGTACTCCCAATAATACTGGAACTAAGATTCCTTTTGGTCTTTCTAATGGATCACAAGCATCTATCTTTTTAGACAGAACAACAATTCCTATTCCTAATATAATTGTTAGAAATATAATTGTATATACATCACTTTGAATCGTCATTTGTCCTCCTTATGAATCAATAAATCTATATATGTTGTGACTTTAATCAACAACATTCCTACTGCACATGCATAGATATTAAAGATATTTGGTAGAAATGCACAAATGAGTAATACCAATGCCATTAGTGCAAACGTAAACGCAAAATGTGCTACGCCTGTACTTTTATGTGATACTCCAGCATCCATTACACCATTCCAAAATTTCTCTAAACGTTTGTAGTGAATCCATGCTTCTGCACTACCTAATAAATAACCCAAAGTTATCCGATAGTCAATAAATACTGTAACAATAGTTCCAAATATCATTAAGATATAGAATAATTTCCACGTTCTTTTATTCATTTTTATTCACCACGTACTTTATCATAAACGATTCAATTCAATAGACAATGGACAGATTCATCGATTTGTTTATAGTCTCAACAATTGTTTATAATATTTATATCATGAATGAAATTGAATTAAAACGAAAACAACTCTTATCTTTAATTGTTAGATATGGATATCCTATAGAATTTGGTATTGTACTCGCAGATGAATTACATACTGAAAAACAAATGAAAAGAATGATTGGATATCTTTTGAATGGTAAACCAAATCGCATTGAAGATATTGTTGATGAAATGCTCGCAATCAAAGCTGATTTTGCATCATACCAACAAAAAAAGATAACAGAATATAACAATCAGAAATACAATGAATTATTAGCTGAAAGAATGTTAAAAGATGATGAACGCTAATGCATACTCTCCATCATGTGATAAAGATATTTGAATCTCTGGATGATTTTTTACGTATGGTCTTCCATTATCTTCATTTAATATAGAATATGATAAATAATTAGGATCTTGTGTTGCTTTAAAGATTGCTTCTTTTGCTGCAAATCTTCCAGCTAGATATTCTTTTCTTCTTTTATCGTTTTTCAACAATAAAAATTGTGTATATTCATCCTCTGTTAAAATATACCGAATCAAAGATTCTTTTAATTCAATTCTAGGAATATAAACAATATCTGTACCAATCATGGTATTATTATATCCATGAACAAGAATATTAATCGATGGTTTTTTTATTTTTTAGGAATTATTATTTTAGCGCTTGGTCTAACATTAAATACGAAATCTAATTTAGGTGTTTCTCCAATTATTTCTATTGCGTATATTTTTTCTGGAATTACAGGCATGAATTTTGGAAATGCAACGTTTGTTTGGTATTGTATACTTGTAGTTGCGGAATATGTTTTACTAAAAGATTGGAAAGTTGTACTACAAATTCCATTTAGTATCGTATTTACTAGATTTATGAATTTATTTGCGGCAATGTTGTCTTTCTCAGTAGATTCCTTTCCTTTACAAGTCATTGTTTTATTGTTTGGTGTATTCTGTACAGGTGTAGGTGCAGCATTAACAGTTGATATGCATATCATTCCAAATCCAGGAGATGGAATTGTTAGTGCCACTGCTTTTAAAATCAAAAAAGAATTAGGACTCACAAAAAATATCTTTGATTTTTGTTGCTTGATTAGTACGATATTGATTGGATTCATCTTTTCAAAACCATTCTATGGTGTTGGTCTAGGAACAATTGTAGCGATGTTATGCGTTGGTAGAGTCATTGCGATATTTAATCATTTATTCAAAGAAAAATTAGAAAAGATCATTTAAAAGAAAAAAGGATGTCTAATGTATGTAAGACATCCTAATTTTTATTCATGAATAGATTGATCTAAACATCCCATGATTTCTAAGATTCGATTTAAATCATCTGTATCATGATAAGCAATTGTAAAATTCTTTTTTGAGAAAGTTACTTGTGTACCTAATTTTTCAGATAATTGAACTTCAAGATCTCGAATCATTGGATCTTTTTCTTTTTGTTGTTTTTGTGGTTTGCTTGGTTTTCCATTTAAGTCACGAATATATGATTCAACTTCACGAACTGACATTTTATCGTGTTTGATCTTTTGTGCAACTTCATAGATTTGTTCTTCATCTTCTAAAGATAATAAAGGTCTAACATGAGACATGGTTAATTGTTTATTTACTACCATCTTTTGAACATCGTTTGGAAGTTTCAATAAACGCATGATATTCGCACAATATTCTCTAGATTTACCTACTCGTTCTGCGAGTTTTTCTTGTGTATAACCTAATTTTTTTACTAAAGATTCATAAGCTGCAGCTTCTTCAATTGGGTTAAGATCTTCACGTTGAACGTTTTCTAAGATGGCAATTTCCATCATTTGTTCTTCTGTAAAGTCTACTTGAATTGCAGGAACTGTTTCCAACCCTGCCATTTTGGCAGCACGTAATCTTCTTTCTCCTGTAATCAAATCATATCCAGAGACACTTTTTCGAACTAATAAAGGTGTAAAGATTCCATGTGTTTTAATGGATTCTGATAGTTCTTCCAATGCCTTTTTATCAAATTCTTTTCTAGGTTGATATGGATTTGGTCGGATTTCTTGAATTGGTAATTCAACTTCTTTTCTACCTGGTGCTTCTGCCGAATTATTTTGAATATCTTCTAAATATTGTCCAACATCTTGACCAAATATCGCATTGAGACCTTTTCCTAAACCACCTGTTTTTGCTTTTGGCATGAATTATCTCCTTCCTTTTTCGTTTTGTGTAATAACTTCTTTTACAAGTTGTGCATATGCTTTGGCACCTTCTGATTTTGTATCATATTCAAAAATTGATTCTTCTTGAGATGGTGCTTCTGATAGACGAACATTTCTTGGAATATAACATTTATATACTTTTTCTTTAAAATATTTACGAACTTCTTGTTGAACTTCTACTGATAACTTTGTACGTACATCAAACATCGTCAGAAGAACGCCTTCAATAGACAAGTTTGGATTAAATAATTTTTGAACTAATCGAATCGTTGATAATAATTGTGTCAATCCTTCTAATGCGAAATATTCACATTGTACAGGAATCATCACAGAATCCGCTGCAGTTAATGCATTTGTATTTAATAAACCTAAAGCAGGAGGACAATCAATAATAATATAATCATAATCATCTTTTACTTGATCTAATTTATTTTTGAGTAATTTTTCTCTTCCTACTTCATAGCTAGCCATATCTACATCTGCACCTGATAAATCAATCGTAGAAGGTAATACATCTAAAGGTGGCATTTGTAAGGATACCTTAACATCTTTGACTGTTTCACTTCCTAATAATACGTCATATACAGATTGTTCAAATCCAACTTTATTCGCACCAATTCCATGCGTTGCATTTCCTTGTGGATCAAAATCAACTAATAAAACTTTTTTTCCGACATATGATAAACCAGCTGCGAGATTCATAGCTGTTGTTGTTTTTCCTACACCACCTTTTTGGTTGGCAATTGCGATAATCTTTCCCATATTTTAATTCCTCTACTTCTTTGGGAAACGGATAAGCATATACACTTCTTTATCTGTTTCTTTTGTTTCCGTCTTTACTTCAATACCTAATTTTTCAATCATTTTGATAGATTGATTAACCGTATTGATGCCAATCTGTACATTCTTAGAATAGCCTTTTGTTTTTTGTCTTTGATGTACTTTTTTTGGCTTATTAAAAGATTCAATATAAGATTCTGTTTCTCTTACATTTAAACCTTTCTTAAGTATTTCTTTATAAATTTTCTTTTGAGATTCACTAGGTGCAGTTAATAGAGCTCTAGCGTGTCTTTCTGTAATCTTACCATCGATTACACCATCTTGAATTTCATCTGGTAAATTTAATAAACGAATTTTATTTGCGACTGTAGATTGTGATTTACCAATCTTTTGTGCTACTTGTTCTTGAGACAAGTGTGCTTGTTTCATGATTTGTAAATAACTTTTCGCTTCTTCAATTGCGGAAAGATCTTGTCTTTGTACATTCTCAATCAAAGCCATTTGTGCAGCTTGATCATCTGAAGGAGAAAGTACATAACAAGGAATCACAGTAAAACCAGCATTTCTACAAGCTCTATATCTTCTTTCACCCGCAATCAATTCATAATGATCCCCCATAGGTCGAACAGTCAAAGGTTGTATTAAACCATTTTGTTGAATCGAAATTGATAATTCTTTGAGTTTTTCTTCATCAAATTTTAATCGTGGTTGATACCTAGATGGTTCTATTTTTTCTACAGGAATCTGAATCACTTCATTTTCGTGACTTCCCTCTGTAAAGATATCAAATATACTATTTTTCATAACACTCCCTATAGTGGTTTCTTTTTTATTTGACCATAATTCCTTGGATACATCATTGGTGTTTCTTTCATCTTAGTAAACGTAAAAATTTGTCTAGGATCACCATTTGTTAGAGATGTTTCTTCTCGATTTGTTAACTTCATTCCTAAGTGGTTGATTGCGTTTTTGGATTCTAAAACTTCATCATCTCCATGACTTCCCTTCATTGTCAAAAAGATTCCACCTTTCTTTACAAGTGGACAACAAAGTTCAGAAAGAACTCTTAAATTTGCAACTGCCCTAGCTGTTACAACATCATATTCTTCACGATGTTGTTTAACATGTTCTTCACTTCTTTCATTAAAGATTTCAATATTCTTTAACTTTAATTGTGTTATGACTTCTTCAAGAAATTTACATCTTTTCCCTGTTGGTTCAATAAGAGCCACTTCTAAATCAGGTCGTATAATTTTCCACACAATTCCTGGAAATCCTGCACCTGTACCTACATCCGCAATCTTACCTTGAATCGTTTCATTTAAAGGTAAAATAGAATCAAAGAAGTGTTTTTCAAATACTTCTTCTTTTTCATCAATTGCGGTTAAATTCATTTTTGCATTCCATTCTTTTAATAGATCTGCATATAAATTTAATTGTTCTAACATTTCCGAGGAAATCGTAATATTTCTTTTTTTACATTCAATAATAAATTCTTCTGACGTCATTTTTTTACTCCATGAATAATTTTAACAGACTGCAATAAAAAGAAAAGAATAAAATATGTGGAAAACTTTTTTCTCCACAATTACATCTAAAATATCCTTTATTTATGCCTTTTTTCAAAATAAAAGTGGAAAAATATTTTTTCCACATTTTTATAATTCAACTTGTTCGCCTGTAATAAACTCTGCATGTGGTAATGTTTTTACCCATTCACAGAATGCTCTCCACTCAGGTAAACGATGATCTTTTCTTTGATGATAAATTGTTTTTAAAGCTCTGTAATTTGTTGTCATCTTTGCGGTGAGTCTGAAACCAGCAGGATTTGAATATAGAATTTCTAAATACTTTTCATTTAATTCTTTCATCATTTCAGAAACATCTTTTCCTTCATTTTTTCCGGAAGTCATTTCTTTTTGTAATGTATTATAGGCATCTACTTTTTCTTTCATGATTTCGATGATTCTAGGATCAACATATTCCATATACGCATCATCTAAATTGAATTTTGTAATACGATGCATTGTTGATTGAGAAGAAATAAAGTTTAAAAACTTATATCTTTCTGCTTCCACCCACGCCTTATTTGAAAAAGTTAAGTCAAATTGAACGATGATGCCTGTCATAAATTGATCATGACCACTACCTGCTTTACTATTAGCTAAGGCAAGTGTTGTTTTTGTGACTTCATCTGTTACTGCGTTTGTATCAATGGCATAAGAATACTTTGCACCTTTTACAGCAGATTCAAATCCATACACTTCTACATTACTAATTACATCTTCATATCTCATATTGATTTTCCTTTTCCTTGTTTGATAGCGATGGCCAATACCGCAAGATCTGCAGGATTTACACCTGATATTCTTGAAGCTTGTCCCATTGTTGCGGGTTTAAATTTTGATAATTTTTGACGACCTTCTAAAGATAGATTATCTACTTCATCATAGTTAAAATCTACACCTAAAGGAATAGATTCCATTGCACTCAACTTATCTGCTTCTCTTCTTGCCTTATCAATATATCCTTCATATTTAATATCAATATCACATTTATTCGCTACAAAAGAATCAACTTCTTCATCAATTGTTTGTAATAACTTTTCTGTTTCAATTTTTGGTCGCTTCACAAGTTCAAAACCTTTTAAACCTTTATGACCTTCTTCTTCATATCCACATTCTGATAAATATTGATGTACTTTTGAATCATCTGAGGCAAATGTTAATTCTTGTAAATGTAACTTTAGATCCGCAAGATCCTTTTGTTTCTTTTCATATGCTTCATATCTTTCATCTGATATCAAACCTATTTCATAACCTTTTTTCAACAATCTTTCTTCAGCGTTATCATGTCTCAATAACAATCTAAATTCAGCTCTACTTGTTAACAAACGATATGGTTCTAATGTACCCTTCGTTGTTAGATCATCAACAAGTACACCAATATATGCTTCATCTCTTTGGAATATCAATGGTTTTTTATCATCTAATTTCAATGCCGCATTGATACCAGCCATAATACCTTGTCCAGCAGCTTCTTCATAACCACTTGTTCCATTGACTTGACCAGCAGTAAATAGATTTTCTATGATTTTTGATTCAAAGGATGGTTTCATTTGGATTGGATCGATTGCATCATATTCAATTGCGTATGCATATTTTTTAATGATTGCGTTTTTAAATCCAGGCAAAGAATGAACCATATGTTCTTGAATATCTCTAGGTAAAGAAGTTGAAAAACCTTGAATATATGTTGTATCCATACTTAAAGATTCTGGTTCTAAAAATAATAGATGTCTTGGTTTATCTTTAAAGCGAACAAGCTTATCTTCAATCGATGGACAATATCTAGGCCCAACACCTTTTACTACACCGGAATACATGGAAGACTTATTCAAATTGTTTAAGATCCACTCATGTGTTTCTGGTGTTGTATATGTAAGATAACAAGGAACTTGATCTTTGAATGATCGAACATCTTCTTTCTTTGTCGTTTCAGAGAATCGTAAAAAAGCATCTGTTCCTGGTTCATAGTTTGTTTGAGAAAAATCAATGGATGAAGTTAAAACTCTAGGAGGTGTTCCTGTTTTTAAACGGAATGTTTTTAGACCAAGATCTCTTAAAGATTGAGAAAGATCTTTGGTCGTTGTTTCCATATCTGGTCCACCATCTCTGACTTCTGCAGAAATCATATTTACACCGGCCATATATGTACCAGTTGTTAGAATCACAATCGTACAAGAAATGAAAGAACCATCAGATAATGTAATACCTGTAATCTTTTGATTCTCTGCATGGATCTTAATAGCCATACCTTCTTTTACCGTAAGATTTTCAGTGTGCATGCATACTTCTTGCATCATTTTCTTATATGCAATTTTATCGGATTGTACACGTAATGCACGTACACCAGGACCTTTTGCGCTATTCAACATTTTAAATTGTAATGCTGTTTTATCTGCAGTGATTGGCATTTGTCCACCTAATGCATCAATTTCACGAACAACAATTCCTTTTGCTGGTCCACCTACAGAAGGATTACAAGGCATTTTACCAATATTATCTATGCTTAAAGTTAATAAGCATGTTTTCTTTTTTAATCTTGCGGCAGCTAGTGCAGCTTCAATACCTGCATGTCCTCCCCCAATAACTACTATGTCAAAATCTACCATGATTTATTTCTTCCACCATTTTTTCTACTTCAGAAACTTCTTTATCTTTACTCGTTAAAATTTCAAAAGATAATTTTCTTTCAAAATCTAACTGTGAAATATAATAGCGATACATCGTTAATTTTCCAACAAATTCTCGAATTCTTAGATTCCTATCATTTGCTTGATAGTATAAAGGAAAAGCCAATTTAATATTTGTCTTATCCATATATAAACAATCACAATTAGAACCACGAATCATATCCCAACCAAATTCTTTAAGTTTCAATTCTGCTAACTTATGACAAGTTGTTCTTTCTTTTTCACTACCTGATTCTTTCCCAATCATTCTTGAAATTAACGCAACTTGATGTCTTACAACATCATCTTTAAATATTTCATCTGGATTTTTTGTTGGATCAGCACTCCACAAATCAATTCCATGTTTTTGTGCGACTTTTAATATTTTTACAGTAACAGAAGGATCACTTCTATCTAAATATGTATATGATTCTAAATGATTTGGAATATCTAAAGAATCGATTTCATCAGGATAAACAGGAGAAACAAAGAATACGACATCTGTTAGATATAAACATCGCATTGTCGAAGGAACTTCTCCTTTTCCTGCTTTTCTAATTGCTTCTTCTAATCGCTCTTTTGTTTCATAACCAGTTGATTCACTATATTGATTCCATAATTGATTTAAAGATAATCTTTTTACAGAATCATAATGTGCATAACCTATGAGTCCTTTTTTTCTGCCATGATTTGGACGTGAAAAGAAGAAAAGGAGATCTCCTTTTCTAAAATCTGAAAATTTCTTTTTATTCGATAAACGCCAGAATATAATTGTTCGATTTCTACACAATCGATGATATTCCAACATTTCACTATCCGTTACATACGCAATAGAACTCATATTCTTCTCTTTTAATTAAAATAATCCAAATGTTTCGCCGTGTTCATCAACACCCATATTTACTGCAGCTGGTACCTTTGGTAAACCTGGCATTGTTAGTACATTTCCTGTATAAACAACCACAAATCCAGCACCTTTAGAAATATTGATATCTCTTACATGAATTGTAAAATCTGTTGGTCTACCTACAACTTTCGCATCATCACTTAAAGAATTTTGTGTTTTTGCCATACATACTGGTAATGTATCCCAACCATATTGATGGTATTGATTGATTTTTTCTTTTGCCTCATCAGAGAACTCTACATCTTTTGCGCCATAAATCGTTGTCGCAATCGTTGTAACTTTTTCTTCAATGGATGCATTCACATCATAAATTGGAGCGAAATGATTTTCTTCTTCGCATTTTTCAACAACGATGTTTGCGAGATCAACCATTCCTGCACCGCCATTAGCCCATCCATCTGCTTGGGCAACTGGATGATTATTTTCCTTACACCAATTGAGTAATGCTTCTACTTCATTTGGTGTATCCTTTGCGAATTTATTAATCGCTACAACATATGGAACGCCAAATGCTTGAACAGATTCAATATGTTTTTGTAGATTTTCTGTTCCCTTCAACAAAGCTTCTACATTCTCTGTTCCTAGTTCATTTATATCTACACCACCATGCATCTTTAATGCACGAACTGTGGCAACAATAACAACTGCATTTGGTGTTAGACCTGCAGCTCTACATTTAATATCCATGAACTTTTCTGCACCTAAATCTGCACCAAATCCTGCTTCTGTAACAACATAATCACTTAACTTCAAAGCTGTTGTTGTCGCAATAACAGAGTTACAACCATGGGCAATATTAGCGAATGGTCCACCGTGGATCAATACAGGTGTATGTTCTAATGTTTGAACTAAGTTTGGCTTTAAAGCTTCTTTCATCACTACTGTTGCAGCACCAGAGGCTCCAATATCTTTAACCGTAACTGGTTGATTGTCGTATGTATACGCAACAACACATTCAGAAATTCTCTTTTCAAAATCTTTGATATCTTTTGATAAGCATAAAATCGCCATAACTTCTGTTGCGACTGTAATAACAAAATGATCTTCTCTTTCAACACCATTTGTTTTTTTCTTTTGACCAATTGTGATATCACGTAATGTTCTATCATTCATATCTAAACATCTTTTCCAAACAACTTTTGTTGGATCAATGTTAAGAGGATTTTCTTGGTAAATACTGTTATCTAACATTGCCGCAATTAAATTGTTAGCTGTCGTTACTGCGTGCATATCTCCCGTGAAATGTAAATTAATAGATTCCATAGGGATAACTTGTGCGTAGCCTCCACCAGTCGCGCCACCTTTCAAACCAAATACTGGTCCTAAAGATGGTTCTCTTAAACAAGCCATTGCTTTCTTACCAATCTTAGACAAACCATCTACTAAACCAATTGTTGTTGTAGATTTACCTTCCCCTGCTTTTGTAGGTGTAATTGCGGTAACTAAAATCAATTTTCCGTCTTGTTTATCTTTTAAATCTAAAGAGTGAATATCAATTTTTGCCTTATCTCTTCCATAAGGTTCTAAAGCACTTTCTTGAATTCCAGCTTTTTTGGCAATTTCATAAATATCTTCTAATGTTGCAGCTTGAGCAATTTTTAAATCGTTATTCATACACTTATCCTCACATTTTCTTTCGGTCTGTTAATGCATGTGCTAATGTCATTTCATCAGCATAATCGAGCATTCCACCTGATGGTAAACCATGCGCAATTCTAGTAATCAAAACATCTGGGCATTCTTCTTTGATTAGTTTATTTAGATACATCGCTGTCATTTCACCATCCATTGTAGTATTAGTAGCTAAAATGATTTCTTTTGCGCTTTTTGCTCGAAGTAATAATGAATCAATATTTAAATCTTCTGGCATGATTCCTTTTGTTGTTGAAATCAAACCATTTAATACATGATATACGCCTTGGAATTCATTTGTTTTTTCCATCGCAATAATATCTTTTGGACTTTGTACAACAAAGATAACATCTTGATTTCGATTATCGTTTCTACAAATTTCACAAGTGTCATCTTCTGTTAGATTGCCACATACTTTACAATAATGAAGATTATTTTTCACATTGATCAAAGCTTGTGCGAATGCTTCAACATCTTCTTCTTTTCTTTCTAAGATACTTAATGCATATCTCTCAGCACTCTTTTCACCAACACCTGGAAGACAACGAAATCTCTCAATCAAATCTTGTAGACTTTTTGGATACATGAATTACATCCCAGGTAGGTTAAGTCCTGAAGCAAGCCCACCTAATTGACTTTCTCGATCCGCTTCACTTTTTTTAACTGCATTATTAAACGCAATCATTAACATATCTTGTAACATTTCTCTATCATCCATCAATTCTTCTGGAATTGTAATTTCTTGACATTCATTTTTTCCATTTACTTTCACAATAATCCCATTAGATTGACCTTCATAAATCGTAGCTTCTAATTTTGATTGCGTTTTCTTTAAATCTGCTTGCATCTTTTGTGCTTGCTTCATAATCATATTAATATCCATAATTTACACTCCTTATACAATTGTAACGTTTTCTTCTCCAAACAATTGTTTTACTTTATCAATTGTAGATGTTTCTTCTGATACTTCATCTTCATACTTTGTGATTTGAATTGGATCAGGTAATTGTCCTGTACGCATCTTTTCTCTAAATGTTTTTGTTGCCTCTACAAATTCTTCATTTGATATCGCAAACAATACCTTATCCGTATGCAAGATATCTCTCATAAATACATACAATTCTTGATTCATCTTTTCAGAATTGATTCGATTTACTATTGAAGATAAATCAGAAGTAATCAATATACAATCTTTACCACTCGCTACTACCCTACATTGATTTAATAAACTTGTATATTTTCGATTTGTTAGATCACCATAAGAATCTAACATTGAAAACGTATTTTCATCTGTTACTTTATTTTGTTTATCACATGCTCTTAAAATCGATAATATTTTTTCTTGTTCAATCTTTTTGGTAGGTTGAACCACTACAGGTGGTTCTTTTGACTGTTCTTGATTTTCGATTGGAACAAACGTTTCAACTTTTGGAACAGATTTAACTTGTGTTTGTATTTCTTGTTGTTGTGTTACAACAATTGGTTGTTTATCAATGGATAATGATAAACATGTTACTTCAAATACTCTAGCAGTTGATGTAGATGTACGATAACGACTCTTTGTATCCATTAGTTTCTCACAAATATGCATGCATGTGGATTGTGAGATTTCATTGTTTAAATCAATTGCTTCATCTTTTGAAAGAACTTTTAATAATTCTTCTTTCTTTGTAGATTCATAAATTACAACATCTTTGAGAATATCAATCATTCCATCTGTATAACGAATAAAATCTATTCCTTTATCTTCATATGTCGCAATCCTAGAAATAATGGATGCCATATCTTTATGAATAATATCTTTAATTAACGCAATCTTCTCACTGATTGTAGTTAATCCATAAATACGATCAATTGCTTCTACTGTGATATTATCACTTGTATAAGATGCACATTGATCCATGATACTTAATGCATCTCTCATTCCACCATCACTTAATACCGCAATCATCATTGCTGCATTTTTTTCCATTGTGATATTTTCTTTTTCCGCAATGTTTAATAAATGATCACGAATTTGTTCCGTTTTTACTTTTGTAAAATCATATCTTTGACATCTAGAAATGATAGTTGGTAACAATTTTTGTGGATCTGTTGTAGCTAAAATAAAGATTACATTCTCAGGTGGTTCTTCTAATGTTTTTAATAATGCAGAAGATGCTGCACTGGATAACTGATGAACCTCGTCAATAATATAAACTTTATGTTTTCCTTGCATTGGTGCAAGTCTACTTCTTTCAATCAAATCACGTATATCTTCTACATGCGTTTCATTCGCAGCATTGATTTCAATAATATCTGGATGTGTGCCACTATTTGCCGCAATACAATTATCACAATGTTCACAAGGAACTTCTGTAGGATTCGTACAATTCACAGATTTTGCCAACAATCTTGCCATTGTAGTCTTTCCAGTTCCTCTTGGTCCACAGAAAAGATATGCATGTCCAACTTTATTTTCATGGATTGCATTTTTGATTGATCGAACAATATATTCTTGACCTACAACTTCTTCAAACGTTGAAGAACGATATTTTTGATACAAAGCTATTTTTGCCATGAAATTCTCCTTGCTCTCTATTATAACAAAAAACCTACACTCGAATGTAGGTTTTCATTTATTTATGCGTTTTATTCAATCTTTTTTTTCGAAAAAATTCTTTTAAGATTTCTGAACACTCTTCTTTTAAAATATCACTATATACTTCTTTTGGATAAATATTTAAATGCGGAATATTTTTAACATGAATCAATGATTCTACACAACCACCTTTCATATCAGTCGCACCATAATATAACCGATTAATTCTACTTAATTGTATTAGTCCTGTGCACATCATACATGGCTCCAAAGTTACATATAAATCACAATCAGATAGATTCCATGTTCCTAATTTCTTGGATGCTCGTTGAATTGCGAGAACCTCTGCGTGACTTGAAGCTTGTTGTTGATGTTCTTTAAGATTATGTGCTTTTGCGATAATTTCACCATTTCTAACAATAATGGCTCCAATCGGAACTTCATCTATTTTTTCAGCTTTATGTGCCTCTTCCAAGGCTAATTTCATATAATCATCTGCATTCATCATAAATAAAAAATGGCACACGCGATCAGAGGCTCGTATGGCTGCTACCTTCCGGTCCTGACCAGGTTAGAAACATGACTGCTGTGCCACAAGTATTATATATGAGTTTTTATTTTCACTCAACATTAATTTTTTATTGTTTCACGTGAAACAATAATGGATATCTACTTGAGATATCCATTATCTTTAGAAATTCTTTTTCTTTTCAGGAACTGGAATTACTTCCATACCACCCATATATGGTCTGAGTGGTTCAGGAATTCGAATAGAACCATCTTCGTTTAAGTTATTTTCTACAAACGCAATTAACATTCTAGGTGGAGCTACAACTGTATTATTCAATGTATGTGCGAAATAATTACCTTTTTCACCCTTTACACGAATACCAAGTCTTCTAGCTTGCGCGTCACCTAAATTAGAACAAGAGCCAACTTCAAAATATTTCTTTTGACGTGGAGACCAAGCTTCAACATCGCAACTCTTAACTTTTAAATCCGCAAGATCACCAGAACAACATTCAAGAGTTCTTACTGGGATATCTAAAGATCTAAAGAAATCTACAGAATTCTTCCATAGTTGTTCATACCAATATTTAGAATCTTCCGGTTCACAAACTACTACCATTTCTTGTTTTTCAAATTGGTGAACTCTATATAAACCTCTTTCTTCGATTCCATGTGCACCAACTTCTTTTCTGAAACATGGAGAATAAGAAGTTAATGTATAAGGGAGATCTTCTTTCTTTAAGATTTGTCCAATAAATCTACCAACCATAGAATGTTCAGATGTACCAATCAAATATAAATCTTCGCCCTCGATCTTATACATCATATTTTGCATTTCCGCAAAACTCATAACTCCACTTACTACATCACCATGAATCATGAATGGAGGAATGAAATAAGTAAATCCTCTATTAATCATAAAATCACGAGCATAAGCTAAAATTGAAGAATGTAATCTCGCAATATTACCTTTTAAATAATAGAAACCATTTCCTGATGTTTTACCAGCAGAATCAATATCCAAACCATCTACCTTTTCTAAAATATCAACGTGGTAAGGAATTTCATATTCAGGAACAAGTGGTTCACCATACTTTTCAATTTCTTGGTTTTCACTATCATCTTTTCCAATAGGTACAGATGGATCAATGATATTAGGAATGACATACATTCTTTTTCTAATTTCTTCATTGAGCTCAGCTTCTCTTTTTTCAAGATCTTCCATCTCATCGCCCATTTCTTTAACTTTCGCTTTTACTTGTTCGGCTTCTTCTTTTTTACCATCGCGCATAAGTCCACCAATTTCTTTGGACATTCTATTACGATCAGCTCTTAAAGCATCACCTTTAGCTTTTACTGTACGAACTTCTTTATCGAATTCAGCAACTTCATCTACCATTGGTAGTTTTTCGTCCTGAAACTTCTTTTTAATATTCTCTTTTACGAGTTCAGGATTTTCACGAATTAGTTTAATGTCTATCATCTTTTTTCCTCCAACAAAACAAAAACATCATCCACTAAAGGGACGATGTTATAATCGCGGTGCCACCCTTTTTGTTTAAATTGTTTCACGTGAAACAATTTAAGCCACTTCATTTATCAGATAACGGTTGATAACCGGAAACGATTAATTTCTCTCAAAGGTGGATTCATTCAGATTGTGTTGATTTACACCAAACACCAACTCTCTAACACTACAATCTTTCTTTACTATTCCTTCTCTACGAATTAATTTCATTAAATCATTCTGAATATTAATTGTCAAGAATTTCATGGAATGATATCATGAAAAAATACTAGGAGAAAATTATGGCTTCAAAAAACAGTTCTTATGATAATAAATTAGAATACAACAATACATATAATAGGAATAATTATCGTTCCTTTTCGATGCGTCTAAACAACAAAAAAGAAAAAGATATCATTCGTTGGTTAGAATCTCAAGATTCATTAAAAGACTATTTATTATCACTAATTTCTAAAGATATGGAGAAATCAAAAAAGAAAGAAAAAAAGAAGAAAAAGAAGTAATCATGCATGCATGATACAAACAAAACAAACAAGAAGATAAAGGAATGTAGGTGATTTTTTTGAATAACGAAAAATTGACAATGAAAGACATTGCGGAAATCGCAGGTGTAGGAAAAAGTACAGTATCTAGATATTTTAATGGTGGACTTGTAAAACCTGAAACAAAAGAAAAGCTACGACAAGTATGTGAAAAATATAATTACAAACCTAATCAAGCCGCAAAACTTTTAAAAGCGAAAAGAACAAATACAGTTGGCATCATTTCCCCTACATTAACTTCTTATACTTCTTCTAAAACAATCACCACGTTAGATGACTATTTAAAAGATAGAGGTTTCCGTACGATCATTATTAATACAAACCATTCTTTAACTAGAGAATCTGAAGCATTTGAATATCTAACAGAATTAAATGTAGATGGTATTGTTATTTTAGCGACAAACAACAAATATAATTATCAAGAATTAAAAGATAAATACAAAATACCTATCTTATTTATGGGACAAGAAATTGAAAACGGTCCTTCCATTGTTTATGATGATTATCGTTCTGGTTATGAAGTAGGAAAAATCATTGCGGAAAATGGACATCAAGATATTGCATTTATAGGTGTTGATCAATCAGATATATCAGTCGGTGTTGTACGTAAATTAGGTGTTTATGACGCTTTAAAAGAAAAACACGTAAAAAACATTAAATATATAAAGGCAGACTTTGAGTATGAAAAATGTTTACCAATAATAGAAAAAGAATTAAACAAACATATTCCAAGTGCCATCATTTGTTCTACAGATAGAATGGCAAGTGCTTGTTATACAATATTACAAAATAAAGGAATTAAAATTCCCGAAGATGTTTCTATCATTGGATTTGGTTCTTATCGATATTCTAGATTGATGAATCCCCCACTAGATAGTATTCGTTTTGATAATGTAAAAGCGGGTGAAGAATGTGGACAAACAATTATAGAAATGATAGAGGGAATTGAAGTAGATTATCGTCAATTAATTGGTTTTGAATATATTCACGGAGGAAGTATCAGAAAAATCTGATACTTTTTTTGTGAAAGTGTTGACAATTAAATAAATAGAATTATTATATTTATGGAACCGGTACCATTACGGAGAAAAGGAGAAAAAACAATGGCTTTAGATTACAGAAAATGTGCAGAAGATATCTATGCATGTCTAGGTGGTAAAGAAAACATTGCCTCTGTTGCACATTGTGCTACTAGACTTCGTCTAGCAATCGTCGATTCAAAGAAAGTTGACGAAAAAACATTAGAAAATGTAGATGGTGTAAAAGGTGTCTTCACTTCTAATGGACAATTACAAATCATTATTGGAACAGGAACAGTCAATAAAGTATTTGATGAATTCCTTGCCGTTACAGGTCTACAAGCAGGAACAAAAGAAGACGTTAAGAACGCTGCCGCAAATAATATGAACGTTTTCAAAAGATTAATCAAATCTTTAGGTGATGTATTCGTTCCTATCTTACCTGCTATCGTTGCATCTGGTTTATTGATGGGACTTGTTGAAGCATTAGGTAAAGCTATGCCAGGTTTTGCGTCAACAGATTGGTATGCATTCTTAGATATGGTTGCCAATACTGCATTTGCATACTTACCAGTTATCGTATCTATTTCAGCTGCTAGAGTATTTGGTGGAAATATTTTCTTAGGAGCTGTCATTGGACTCGCAATGATTCATTCCACATTAACAAATGGTTGGAATGCCGCAAATGGTTATGATATTTGGTATTTATTTGGTCACTTCCAAATTGGAAACTATACGTTAGGTCAAATTAATGTACTTGGTTATCAAGGACATGTAATCCCAGTCATGATTGCGGTATGGATCATGTGTAAATTAGAAAATTGGTTACATAAACATGTACCAGAAATGATTGATTTATTCGTAACTCCATTAACAACTGTATTCGTTACTTTATTATTAACATTTACAGTTATTGGACCAATCTTCTCAACAGCAGAAACTTTTGTATTATCTTGTGCGCAACAATTGATTACAGTTGGATATGGTATTGGATCACTTGTTATGGGAGCTATTTATCCTGTTACTGTAGTCATGGGTTTACATCATATGTATAACGTCATTGAAGCTGGACTATTAGCTTCAGCAGATTTTGGAAATCTCAATATTTGGATGCCTATCGCAAGTGCTGCAAACTTCGCACAATTTGGAGCATGTCTAGCAGTTGGTTTAAAGGCAAAATCTTCTAAGACAAAATCTATCGCTATCCCTTCCGCAATTTCTGCATCTTTAGGAATTACAGAACCAGCAATCTTTGGTGTAAATATGCGTTATACAAAACCATTTATCTGTGCTGTGATTGGTGGAGCGATTGGTGCAATGTTCGGTAGCTTAACAGGTTTAGGTGCAACTGCTTATGGTGTTACAGGTATTCCTGGTTACCTCACAATCAATAAACCATTACTTTATACAATCATGCTCGCAATCTCTGGTGGTATTGCGTTCGTATTAACAATGATCATTTGGAAAGAAGAAACAAATGAAATTCCTCAAACAATTCCAACTGAAACAATCATCACAACAAACAAAGATACTGTTATTCAACCAGTCAATGGCGAAATTATTTCCGCAACAGAAATTCCTGATCCAATGTTTGCGAATGAATCTATGGGACCAAGTATTGGTATCAATCCAACAGATAATCATGTTTACGCTCCTTTTGATGGTAAAGTAAAAATGATCTTCCCTACTAATCACGCAATTGGTTTAGAAAGTAACAATGGTGTAGAAGTATTAATTCATGTAGGTGTTGATACAGTTAATATGAACGGTGAAGGTTTTGAAGCTGTTGTTCAACAAGGTGATGAAGTTCATCAAGGTGATTTATTATTAACATTTGATTCTAAAAAAATCAAAGAAGCAGGAAACAGTGATTGTGTCATTGTAGCAGTAACAAATTCTTCTGAATTAACAGATATTAAAAAGATAAAATGAGAAATACTTTAAAATATCATTTATATCCAATGCATGGTGGATGGTTAAATGATCCAAATGGATTATGTCAATATCAAGGTATCTATCACATCTTCTATCAATATGCCAAAGCAGTTGATGGAAGTAGTGATAAATGCTGGTATCATATCACAACAAAAGATTTCATTCATTATAAAGATTTAGGTATCGCAATCTATCCTGATTTAGAAAGTGATAAAAGTGGCGCTTATAGTGGATGTTGTTATATAGAAGATGGTATGCATATATTTTATACAGGTAATGTAAAACAAGAAGGTCAACACGATTATATTCATTCTGGTAGATTATCAAATACAACATACATTTATTCAAATGATGGAATTCATTTCAACCATAAAAAAGTTGTATTAAATAATCATAATTATCCAACTGATTTAACAAATCATATTCGAGATCCAAAAGTATATCGAAGAAATGGTATGTATGAGATGTATTTAGGAGCAAGAACAAATGAAGATATCGGTTGTATTCTAGTATATGAATCTAATGATTTATTACATTGGAATTATGAAAAAAGAATTACATCTGAAAAACCATTTGGATATATGTGGGAATGTCCTGATTGTATTGAATTAGATAAAGAATATTTCTTAATTACTTGTCCTCAAGGAATTCAACAACAAGGATATGAATATCAAAATGAGAATCAAAATGGTTACTTTCATTTAAAAGATACTCTTGCATATGATTATCAAACACTTGATTATGGTTATGACTTCTATGCACCACAAACATTTCAAGATGAACAAAATAGAACGATATTGATTGGATGGATGGGTCTACCTGATAAAATACCAACACATCCTACGGTTAAAGAAGGTTGGCAAATGGCTTTAACTCTTCCAAGAGAATTAAAGAATATCAATCATCATATTTATCAATATCCTATTGATGAAATCTTATCTTTAAAGAAAAATGAGAGAAAAGTAATCATTGATTCTACAAAAAAAGAATATGAAAAAGAATGTATGATTCATTGTGAGAATCAAAATCAATCATTTCATATTCAATGTAACAATTTAGAAATTACTTATGAGAATCATTTATTTACTTTATCTTTCTTAAATGATGAAACAGAAAGAAAACAAAGATCACTTCAAATCAATGAAATCAAAGAATTAGATCTATTCTTTGATACATCTAGTATTGAAATTTTTATCAATCATGGAGAAAAAGCATTAACTTCTAGATACTATGATAATCAAGATCAATTAACGATTACAAGTCATCAAACACTTGAAGTAACATATTCAGAAATGGATGCATTTGAATATTCAAACTAACAAAGGAGCAATCCTTTGTTTTTTTATAGCTATTCTTTAACTGATAGTCTTAAATATCTTCGTTATCTAAATAATTATGTAACTTTGCATTAATTTTATTATTCACATTATTACTTTTATCAATTGTTTTCTCCCAAGTTTTTTCCATTTCATATTTGAAAAATTCAACCATTAAACTAATATCTTTTTCTAAATCAAATTTTTCTAATGCTTCATAATAATATTTTTTATCTTCATTATAAATGATAATTGGTGGAAGATTATTTATCATCAAGAGATAATTTGCTAGGACTCTTCCTACTCTTCCATTTCCATCCGCAAATGGATGAATTTGTTCAATAACATTATGCATAAACACAGCAATTTTTATAATCTGATCCGTTTTCGTTATAGTAATAGAATTGATTTCTTCTAAAAGTTCTTTTACATCATTTTCTACATTTTTAACTGGAGAACCAACTTCGTTAATACCTGTTACATAATCATTTTTTTTATATTCGCCTGGTCTTTCATTGTTTATCTTATATCTTCTTTCATCATATGTACCATTACTGATACTCCCAACGACTAAAGTCTTGGGGTTCTAAACTACACTGGGTTCTCGTTCCTTACAAGAGAAACGCCTAGTCCAGTTTCGCTTAGATGGGATATTCTATCTTGCTAGAAGATATGCTTCTTTGCTCTTCCTTGCGTACTAGTACACAAGTATCCACATGCATTTATGAATATCCTTTAACGTC
>CAVLCI010000015.1:0-26111 GCA_963661415.1 Bifidobacteriaceae bacterium
TTCTTAGAAATTAAATGATGTATTTTAAGGAATTCTTAAAAATATTGTGAATATAGTATTGGAGCTACCATTACGGTAAGTGGTTGATTCCTCACATGTTGAAGCTTCATAGAAAGGATAAGCAGAGAGGAATACTTCTTTTATTCCTCCCTGTAGGAATATGCTTATGACAATGAGTGAAATCATGAGTTTTATTATGTTGATTTGTAACATATTACAACTTGCATTGGCATTAGATGATTATAAAAAATCTAAAAAGAAAAATGACCGCTAAGATATTCCCAAAAGTTTAGCGATCACTTGCTGACGATAGGAATCAACCGTTTATCGGTAGTTCCTTTTCCATCTGTATCTTATCATATTTCTTAGAAATTAAATGATGTATTTTAAGGAATTCTTAAAAATATTGTGAATATAGTATTGGAGCTACCATTACGGTAAGTGGTTGATTCCTCACATGTTGAAGCTTCATAGAAAGGATAAGCAGAGAGGAATACTTCTTTTATTCCTCCCTGTAGGAATATGCTTATGACAATGAGTGAAATCATGAGTTTTATTATGTTGATTTGTAACATATTACAACTTGCATTGGCGTTAGATGATTATAAAAAATCTAAAAAGAAAAATGACCGCTAACAATTTCGAACAGACTAGCAGTCATCTCTAGAAAATTTGGAATCAACCGTTTATCGGTAGTTCCTTTATCGTGTATATATTATCATGAAAGCATCATCTTTCAAGATATTATATATTTTTGGAATTCATATTTTATTTTGTTTCAGCATCAAAGACAGATTGATCTAGTGCGTTTTCTTTTTTTGCGATAACAAGTGCACAAGCAGTATCACCTGTTACGTTTAACGCTGTAACGAGCATTTCAATTGGACGATTGATTGCGAGAATCAAAGCGTATACAGATAATGCTATCTCATTTGTAAATCCAACGCCAGATAAAATCGTGAAGAGAATAACAGCACCAGCTCCTGGAGCAGCAGGTGTACCAATAGATGCAATTACAGCTAATAAACCAATCAATATGATTTGTTGTAATGTGATTGGATAACCAGCAACACCCGCAATGAAAATTGTGGCAATTACTTGCATGAGTGCTGTTCCATCCATGTTGATTGTCATACCAAGTGGTAATACGAAGGATGAAATTTCATCGGAAATACCAAGTTCTTCCTTTGCGACGCCAATGTTCATTGGTAATGTGGCTGCACTTGAAGAAGTAGAAAAACCAAATAGGGCAACTTTTCCGATTTTTTTAGAAAATTGAAACGGATTTAATTTTGTAGTAATTGAAACAAATAATGGATAGAAAATAAATAGAAATAAAAGTAATAACATTGTTGTAAGAAGGATATAGGATAGTGCTGGTTTGAGATAGGCAATACCATAAGAAGCACAAGTTCTTGTTAATAAACAGAATATCGCAATTGGTGCACATACTTCAACGATCCATCCTAATATCACAGTAATTAGATTTGAGATTTCTTCGCATAATTTTGCGATTTGAGAAAATTGTTCTTTGTTTGTGTTTATTGCTAGTCCTACAGCGACTGCACATACTACGATTGCTAATACGCCACCATTATTACTTAAGGCACTTGCGAAGTTATTTGGTACTGCATTTAAGATGACAAGTAATGGATTTGTGGAACTAGAACCACTCGTAGATTCAAGTTCTAAAGCGTCCATTTTGAATAAACCTAAATGATAAGCAAATAGTCCGCAAACAGCTGCTAATAGGATTGCGATAATGGTTGTTAATAAAAAGTAAAAGATTGTTTTAGATGCAATTCTTCCGAGTTTCTTAGCATCTGATATTTTAATCATCGCTAAAACGATAGAAGTAAATACCATTGGAATAATCATTAGTTGCATTGCTTTAACAAACATTTGTCCAATGATATAAAACAAACCAATTGCTTGTTCATTGCCTTCGGCCGTAATATCCGCAAACAATAAATTGTTTATGAAATTCCAAGTTTGTTCATTACCGTTACTTGTGAGATTTTCTCTTAATAATAAGATACTAATACCTACAATCACCCCAGCAAGTAATGAAATCGTCATTTTCTTTGTTAAAGACATTTTCTTTTTTTTCATACCATTCTCCTTAAAATCCCCGGGATTATACATTATTCATATAAAAAAAGCAATCATTCCGTAGATTGATCGCTTTTGATATCTGATTCACTTTTTGGATAAAATAATTCAATATCACGATTTTTATCGAATACATTGTTATATTGTAAGATACGATAGTTTTGAATTGCTTCATCATCAATATCATCTACAGATTCATAGAAGTTTCCTTCAGAATCATAACAACCATATAATGAAATTACAGGATATTGATCTTTTAATTCATATAGGAATTGTTGATATGGTGTTAATTCCATATTCGCTGTATGAAGAATTAGAGAGGACATATAATTTGCACTCATTTTATCAATTGTTTGATCTTCAATATCATAGTTTGCCCATATTAAGAATGGTGTGATGTATTGCTTGATATCTTCTTCTGGTATTCCGCTATTTGGGAAGAATAGACGATCACTTGCAGAACCTAATGATGGTTGATGGTCACCATACATGATGATCATGACATTTTCATCTACATTTTGAAAGTATTCAATTAACTTTTGAAATGCTTCGTCGGTTAATTTGATCAAAGATAGATAGTTTTCTGCAGTATCGTAGTTTTCATAACCATAGCTTGATAAATCAACAGTTTGTGTTAAATCATCCGCATTCTTATAGGAACCATGGTTTTGATATGTAACGTTAAAGATATATTGATTTGTACCTTTATTTTCTTCATAACATTCAATGACTTTTTCGAAATCTTGTTCATCTGTTGGATATCCATGAATCGTATCTAAACCATCAAATGTTTCTGCGAATTCTGTGTTTTGGAATTGTAATTTATCGTATGCAGTTCTACGATTCCAGTTTGTAGATTTTCCTAAATGAATACCTGTTGTAGAGTATCCTTTTCGATTCATATAAGAAACTGTAGAAGGAACAGAACGATTCATGTACATGTTATATGGATATACACCTGCTTGGAAGAATGAAGTTGTATTACCTGTTAAAGTTTCGTATTCGGTATTACAAGTACCTCCACCTCTAACAGAAACATATAAATTTCCACGTATCGTATTTTCTAAAGAATCATAGAAAGGTGTCATATTTTCTGCGTATGTCGTACCACCAATATCTAAGTTAGAGAAGGATTCATTCATGACTTGAATGATGACAGTTGGTTTTGTACCTTCCGTATCAACAGATTCTTGTGCTTTTGCGGTATATTCTTCTTTTAATTGATTTAATTTTTCTTCACTATATCCATCTGGTTTGGAAGGTTGTGTTTCTAAGAATTGACGAACAAGACCTGTAAAAGATAACGTTGTTCCTTCGTTTTGGAATGTAGATAATAAACGAATGTCCCATAAGTAGTAAGAACCAATACTATTGAAGAATAAGGCAACAACTAAAACGATAATAGGGTATGCTACATACCACTTATTGATCTTTGTTTTGTCTCTTGGTACAAAATGCATGACGATATACAAGATTGCACATACAACAAAAGAACAAATCATGATGTAATTTAAATGAATATCATAATTACTTGCGACATCCATGGCAGTACCTAATGCAGTAAAATCCCATGGAGCGATTGGTCTATTTCTAAACAACACAACGAATGTAGAAACGATTGCGTATCCAATAAATAACAGATTTGCGATATTCAATCCCATTGGTCGTCTTCTAAATAAAAGATGTAATAACTTATAAATGATGATCATGATACCAACATTTAAAAGTCTTAAACCAGTATTGATATAATAGAAATTACCTAAAATGTTTTCCATCATAAAGAAGATCCAACATGGACTCGCTAATAACATGATTTCATTTAATGGAATGACATCTGATAGATTGATGTGTTTATCAATCAATATCGCAATGATCCATGCAAGTAATAGAATGAAAGCATATACTTCAACAATAATTACTTTTGGCAAATATTCATCTGTTTGATATATGATCCAACCTTCTACATTTTGTAAAGATAAATGAATCTTGTTATCTTCTAGAGAAATATCTAGACCTTGTGATCCAGCGATTTCAGAAGTAAAGTTTTCTGCTGTATATTCTCGTAAAGTCATTGGCCCAAAAGATATCGTAATCTTATTGATGACCATACTTTTTACACCTTGTAGTTGCATTTGCAGAGAATTTGTAACAATTGGTACATTTGTAATCGTAATATCAGAATAATAAGGTGCTACATCATACCATGTCTTGTGACCATTATAGTTATAGGTTTCAAATATTTCTTCACCACGATCGGTATTGTAGTTCGCTAATACGACTGTTCCTTCAGTTACAGAATCTAAATCAACTTTATATTCTAAATGTGGTGTATAAAATACTAGAAATAAACCTGATACAAATAAAAACCATACGATTCTTTTTATAGAAAAAATTTGTTTTAACTTATTTAACATATTTCACAAAAATTTCACTTTCTTAATAACTGTGATATTTTATCACCTTTTTCATATGAAATGTGTGAAGAATTATGTGAAAGTTAAGTTTCTTAATGAATAACAAAAAAACAACCCTAAGGTTGTTTAGTTGAATGTAACAAATTCATCTTGTGGTTTTAAATAGTTAGAAATTCTATCTGCGTAAAGAACAACTGTTTTTCCACCATTTTCCATTGGAATCGTTTTTAATTGTCCTTTTACTTCATACCAATTACCTTTTGTCATTTCTTCTATTTTGACGCCTGTAACTGTAATACCACATTCAGAAGTATCTGCAGCACAACATACCATAGCTTGTCTAGCTAAGATGAATGTTTGTTTATAACCAGGAATACCTTGTGCGTAATAACCTCTTAAGATGATTTCTTTTTGATCGTATTTTTCTGGATTTTCTACAGCGTCCATATACCATAGACCATAATCATCATCTTTGATATCGATAACAGATGCATTGATATCAAAAGGTAATCCACCATCTTTTAATGTGACAGCTTCTCCATAATTTCCTTCATAGAAGATCTGTGCTCTACGATTGATTGCTTTGATGTTGCCTCTTAACATGCTTCCAGAAGTATCTTCTGTACAACGATTACAAATCACAGTATCAGAATAACGTAGTTGTTCATACATCATTTGTCTTAAAGGTCCCATGAATGTAGAGAAAGTAGAAGCATCTACAGTTGTTAAAATCTGTACCAAAGGCCAAAAATCAGGCATATCAGAAATGATAGATTCAGGAATTGCGAGTGTTCCATTCCATTCGATGAAAACTTGTGATGGATGATAAATCGTATCTAATTCATGCATCTTTTCAGGTGTAAATGTTGAAATATCATCAATATATTCAATACAAGTGTGATGTTCTTGTAAGAATGTATCATCATATTCTTCTTCACCTTGTTCAAAACAAATTAATAGTGTTCTTGATACATCTTCCATGAAATTAGGATCATTTAATGTATCTTTGATTAACGATGTTTTTCCAGAGTCTAAAAAACCTGTAAATAAGTAAACGGGTGTTGCCATATTATTTCACCTTAAATAATGTTTTGATTGTTTCAACATCAACATGTTCACCAATGACAGTAATCAAACCAGTGTATGCAGCTTTTCCTAAACGAATATCAACATCTCCTGGAACATAGTCAAAGAATAACCAAGAACCATCATGTGTAGGAACGATACCTTTTGCACGAACGATATTATCTCCTAATTGACTTAATGCATTGCGAATTTCTTCTTCTGTATATTTATTGACTGTTTCAATACCGATAGAATCAAATACATCATCTGCATCTAAACCATGATGGTGATGATGGTGATGGTGATGATGTTCTTCTTCACCTCCACCAATATGTACTTTATTTCCTGCACTTAAACCTTCATTAGCGTGTGCGATTTCATCAGAATGATCATGGTGATGACAACAACATTCTTCATCGTGATCGTGGTGATGTTCATGACAACAATGCTCATCATCGTGGTCATGGTGATGGCAACATTCATGTTCTTCATCATGATGATGCTCATGATCATGACAACAACATTCATCCTCATGGTCATGATGGTGATGATGTTCGTGTTCTTCTTCGAAATCGAGTTCTTCTAATCCTTCTGGGAATCCATTGGAAGCACCTGTCATTGCTTCATAGATACTTAAACCATTTAGATCATCCCATGGTGTAGTAATAATTCTTACTTCAGGATTTAATTCATGAATGATTGCAGAATCTTCTGCTAACTTATCATCTTCCACCATTTGTGTTCTACTAAGAATAACACAACTAGCTGTTTGGATTTGATCATCAAAGAATTCTTTGAAATTCTTGTGATAGATCTTGCATCTTTTTGCGTCAACAACAGTACTATAACTATTGAGTTCTAATCCTTCTACAGATTTTACAATAGAAAGAATATCTGACAATTTACCAACTCCACTTGGTTCAATAATGATATGATCTGGATGATATGTTTGTTCTACCTTCTCTAACGCGTCATGGAAATCACCTTGTAATGTACAACATACACAACCACCATTAATTTCATTGATTGTAATGCCTGCTTCTTTTAAGAAACCTCCATCAATTCCAATTTCACCAAATTCATTTTCTACTAAAACGACTTTTTTACCAGCGAATACATCTTTAATTAATTTCTGAATCAGAGTTGTTTTACCAGCTCCTAAAAAACCACTAATTACATCTACTTTACTCATTTTAATTACCTCACTTTCGTGTGCATTTATTATTATAACAAAATCGTCAACAAGTACTTGTTTTTTGCATCTTATAATTTCAATATAATGATATATTTGATAAAATAAACAAGATTTTAGGGAGGTAATATGAAAATAGAGAAGTTAATGAAAACATGTTTATCATTATTTCTAGCAGGAAGTGTGTTAGGTGGATGTGCAAATAAACAAGTATCTTCTATTGAAGAACAAACTTCACAAGTGGAAGAAGAAGCAATGACTGCTACGATCAAAGTATGGGCCTCCAAAGAAGATTTAAAAACAGATGGATGGTTAGAAAAAGAAATGGAATCTTTTCAAAAAGAACATCCAAAGTGGGAAATAACATTTGAAACAGAAGAAGTATCTGAAAATGAAGTTGTTAATAAAATGAATGAAGATACAGAAAATGTGGCTGATATCTATTTTTATACAAATGATCAAATTCCAACTTTAGTGAATTTACAGATGATCAGTGAAATTGGTGGAGAAACATTACAAACAATTAATAAGAATAATATACAAACGATTGTAGATTCCATTACATATAATGGTGCAGTTTATGGTGTTGCGAGCAGTGAAGATACATGGTTTATGTATTATGACAAACGTGTTTTTTCAAGTGATGATGTGAGTAATCTAGAAACAATGTTAAAGAAAGGAAAGGTTGGTTTCCCTTTAACAAGTGCGAAATATATATCTGCCTTTTATAGTGCGAATGGATGTGGTTGGACAAATGGAAATATTGATTTATCTTCAGAAAAGGCAGTTGCGGTAACAAATTATCTAGTTGATCTTGTTCAACAAAAGAACTTTGTGAATTATTATGCAGAAGATGCATATGCAAGTATGCTTGCGGAAGGAAAGGTCAATGCGATTTTTTCAGATGCAAAAGATTACGAGACGATCGTTTCAACGCTAGGGGAAGAAAATGTTGGAATCGCTGCAGCTCCAACTTATACACTTAATGGACAATCTTTACAGTTAAAAACAAATACAACAGTACAAGCAATTGGAATCAATCCAAATTCAAAATCTATTAAGGTGGCAGTAGCGTTTGCGAGCTATTTAGGAAGTGAGACAGCACAATTGGATCGTATGGAAATAGATCATGTTTTACCTGTTGATAATAGTCCGGTTTTAGAAGAAGAATCTTTATTTTATAACCAATTAGATAATATTAATCATACAAGATTGTTACAACAACCAACAGATACAAATATGGATTCTGTTTGGAAAGTATTTTCACAATTAGGGAATGATTTAATTGATGGTGTCATAACAAAAACAAATACAGATTCAGCACAGTGAGGAATATATGAAAGTAGCGTTTTTTGATATTGATGGAACATTAAAACCTTTTGATGAAAAAGAATTAAGAGATACAACGATTACATTATTAAATCAATTGCATCAAAAAGGAATCAAAGTCTATTTATGTAGTGGTAGACCACCTGTACAACTTCCGCTATTAGGTGAAAAATTAAATGCATTTGATTGGGATGGTTATATTTTATTGAATGGACAATATGTCATGGATGAAAATCGTGAATGTTATTATAAGAATCCAATTCCAAAAGAAGCCTTACAACAATTGATTCCTTGGCTCAAAGAAAATGCGAATTATCCATGTCCGTTTTTTGAAGAAAATGATTCCTATGATATTACATTCAATGAAGAACATTACAATTACTTGAAAAGTATTGGTCAAGAATCAAGAATGCCAAAAATTGATGATCCTGAAAGAGCTTTAACAAATGACACTTATCAAATCTGTCCATATATCAAACCAGAAGAAGATGCAGAATGGGTGAAACACGCTCCTGGAATGAAATCTGCTAGATGGACAAATGCATTTGCAGATATGATTCCTGAAAGTGGTGGAAAACCTGCTGGAATGAAAGTCGTTCTAGATAAAATTGGTGTAGATGTTAAAGATTGTATTGCCTTTGGCGATGGTGGAAATGATATTACAATGCTAGAATTTGCGGGAATTGGTGTCGCAATGGGAAATGCAAGCGATGAAGTAAAGAAACACGCAGATTATATTACAGATGATTGTGATAAAGATGGTATTCGTAAGGCATTTGAACATTTTGGAATCTTATAATATTCAGATATTGTTCACTTAAAAAATTATTATTTATAGTATCCTAAATACGTATTGGGAGAATGACATGTTTGATTTTTTAAAAAAGTTAAAAAAAGAGAAAAAAGAACAACAAAAAAAAGTAATTGAAACAAAACAAGAGATAAAAAATGGTATCGCTAGAGGCATGTATTGCGCAGCTTGTGGATACATGGAAGTGAATGAAGAAAGTAATGCGTTACCAATTGAAGGATTTGCGATATGTCCAAATTGTGGGGATGTCTTAAAGATTGGTTGGTTTTTAAAGACAAGCGAAGGTTATCGTTTAGCTGAAAATGCTGCACCAGTCGCATTAGCGAAAAAGAAAAATTCAGGTGGACATTATCGTGTAAGAAAACCTGGTCCAAATAGAAGTAGAAAGAAAGGAAATCAAAATCATTAAGATTTTCTTTTTTTACATTTGATGAAGAATGTCGCTTGGAAATATATTGTAAGAGGTGTACTTTATAAATCATGAACAAAATAAGAAATAAATTACAGAAGTTTTTTTATAACAAATATGGTGCAGATCAGTTTGGATTAATGGTAATCATTGTTGCGTTAGTATTTAGTTTATTAGCGACGATTACGAGAATTGGATTGTTGTCATTGGTTTCTATGATTTTGATGATCTATGAATTTTATCGTATGTTTTCTACCAATTATGTCAAAAGAAGAATAGAAAATGATCATTACTTACAATTTGTAGTCATTATCAAAAGAAATTGGAAAGTAATTGTGATGAATGTGAAAGATCGTAGCTATCATTACTATTTATGTCCTAATTGTCATCAAATGGTACGTGTTCCTCGTGGAAAAGGAAAGATTGTAATTACGTGTCCGAATTGTAAAAAGGAATTTGAAAAGAAAAGTTAATGTTTTATGCATTTTCTTTTTTTTATGTTTCCCTTAAAATGTTTAGGAAAAGAGGTGTGGATGAAGAAATTAGTTTCTTTTTTAATAGCGTGTGTTTTAGGAATCATATTTGTTATTCTATCATTGGTGTTGGTTGATATTTGTTATAGACCACTTATAATAGAGGACTTTGCTAGTATAGTTGGAATGATTGTTTTTGTGATGTTGTTATCTTTTGGAATCATTTGTTATTTGAATCAATATTTTGATCGTTCTGAAGGATATGCAAGTGAAAAACAATGGATTGGTAGATGGGCTAAAAATACATTATTGGCCTCGTTAGTTAGTTCGTTTTTATATGGATGTTTCATTTATATGTTAGAAAAAAATAATGATCCATTACAACAGGAGAAGAATACTGCCTGTGTTTTGCTTCTTGTTGGATTAGTTAGTTGTGCGACAATTTATTACATTCAAAACTATAAAAAATTACTTACAAGAAAGACAAGAATTGATGGATTGATTCATAAAAGTGAAAAATATAAAAGAAGAAGATATACATTTGTTGTTGAAAATGTAGAACATACAGAAAAACATGTTGTATTAAAAGGATTTGTGTTAGGTACGATTCATAATTTTGATGAATTATTTGTTTATTCTTTATCACAAGATAATTATTTGGCACGTGTAATACGCATCCAAGATAATGGAACAAGTATACGTAAGGCAAAAGATAAGAAAATTGAACTATTTTTAAAGAAAACTGATCAGACAAAAGAAATTCAAGTTGGTGCTGTTTTATCAGATATCATAGAAAATGTTTCTCATAGAAATGAAAATAATACAGAAAACCCAAGAATTCGAGGAATGATTAGTGGATACAATGATCTTAGAGATGATAAGAAATACATGACAATGTTATTGTGGTTGATTGCCAATGCGAAATTATTAGTAGCTGGAAAATGTGTTTCTAATCGTAATGGAGATATCATGGATCCTTTAAGTAATAACGCACAAGTATCTTTTATGTCAGTATCTACAACGGCAGATGAATCCTTATTTATCTTACCTGCTTTTACAGATTGGGATGCTTTGAAATGTTGGTCAATGATGATGCAAGAAAAAGATGCAGTGACGTTATTGATGGATTACAAAGAAGTAGAAGGTATCATGGAAAAGGGTTTTGGTGGAATCGTCATTAATCCATTTGGGCCACAACCATTCTTTATGCCAAAAGAATTAGCTTCTTCTATTGTTGAGATGACAGCGAAAAAAGAAGTAAATTAAAGAAGTTCTAATAGTTTAGTAAGATCACCTTCATCAAGTGTGATCTTTTTCATTGCTTGGGTGTAATAGTAATATTTATCATCACATAATAGTAAACGATATTGTTCGTATAACTTTGACATTGTTAATTCATCTTCATATATCGCAAGTCCAAAATGATTTCTTTCCGCAGACAGTGCGTTAGAATTACGGATATAATCATGGTTAGTAACGATGAGTTGTTGAATGCCTCTAGCTAAACATTGATTTGTGAAATAGTCATTTCCATCATGAATACAAGCAATAGAGCCAGGGAGAAGCTCTGCTTTTATACTTTGTAGAAAATGAATATTATTGATGGTTTCTGGCTTAACATGAGGGAAATAAGCATAGACAGAATATGGAGCACCAGAAAAGGCATCTATAATCATTTTTCTCAATTGATTTGGTCTTTGTTGAATATCTTGAAAGAAAATACATACACGATTTGTACGAATCGTATTTAGAGGATAAATTGAATTTACACCAATTCTAGTAATATTATCTTTTGGATGAAATGGTTGTACATCAATTGGTCCAAAACCAATTCTTTTATCACATTTGGCATAGAGATCCTTGATGTTGAATTCTTGTTCTAAATTATGATTATTTAATAATTGATTGATTCCATTCATGCATGAAGGATTAAAATATGTTTTTTTATACATGTCAGAATGTACGATCGTCCAACAAGGAATCTTTTTTTCTCTAGCTAAAACAATGGATGCGATACGATCCATGGTAATAATGAAATCTGGATGAAATTTAGAAATACAATTTGATAGACAAGTGTAATCTTGTTCTAAATATTTGTATTTAGATGCACCATTTGCGTACAACCATTCTTCATAATTTCTTTTGGACATTTTTTTGAAAGAAATACTTTTTTTACAAATTGGAGAAGGATATAAGGAAATATGATGAAAATGATTATCTTTATTGGCACTGATGGCAACGGTATGACCGTGCATTGTTAAAAGATTAGCGATATGATCCGCTAGATAATAAGAAGTTGAACTTTGTGGATATAAAATCAATGGCGTTATTAAAATTCTCATGCGTTCATTCTACCATGAATAGATGTATACTTGTAACATGACAAAAATAAGTTTAGAAGATAAAACATTATGGTTAGAAAAGAATCATGCATTGTTTTCGATAGATACAAATGAATGGAAAGTGATTGTAGGAGAAAAACAGTATTTTTGGAATCATGCTAGAAAGATTCAAATTGAACAAACAGAACATGAATTATGGATTACATATGATGGCATTGTAGAAGGATTGAGTTTTATAGTGCATTTAGTTTGTGAAGGAGATATTGTTCATTTTTACCTTCAGTCAAAAGAAGATTGTTTTGTGTTTGATGAATTGATATTTCCTGGAACGATACAAACAGAAGATGGTAAATTAGTACTTCCTTTACAACAAGGTTGTTTATTAGATACAAAAGAGAATATTTCATTCAAACCTGGATTTGGTGGATATTTTGGTTGTAGTGATGCGTATGTCAACGCATTGGGTTTTTATAGTGAACAGAAATCTTATTTGTGGTATGTGAAAGATTATTATGATAGTGGCTATCAAATTGTGAATGGAAATACTTCACAAATATGTATGCGTACATTTAGTTCTATGGCACATCTTTCTTATGAAAGAGAATTAGATCTATATTTATATGATTCTCTTTTTGATTATAATGCGATGGCACATTGTGTTAGAAAAATCTATGAACAAGATGGATTGTTAACATTGAAAGATAAAGTTAAAGAAAAACCAGTATTAGAACATTTGATTGGTGGTTGTGTGTATCATACAGGTATTCATTCTAGAATATCAAAAGATAGTCGTTATTATCATGAAGAAGGTAAGAATGAAGCAATCGTATCAATTTCTTCTATTCAAAAACAATTAAAAGTATTTCATGAAAAAGGAATTTCAAACATTCATTTACATTTAGATGGATGTGGCATTGCATATGATAATCAACATCCTAGGTTTTATCCAATAGATGAAAGAACAGGTGGTTATCCTGCATTAAGAAGTTTGATTGAAACAATGCATGAAGATGGAGACCTATTGACCATTCATGATAATTATCATGATATTTATTTGGATTCTCCAGATTTTAAAGAATCTTATCAAATTTATGATCGTAATCAAAAACCATATTTTATGAGTGTTTGGGCAGGAGGAAAACAATCCTACTTAACAGGACAACTAGCACCATTGTTTTTGAAAAGAAATCAAGCTTATTTAGAAGAACAAGGTGTATATAGTGATGGTGTTTATTGTGATGTATTTACTTGTAATCCTTTTGATGAAAATTTTTTAGAAGAATATTGGATGAATCGAAAAGATTGTGCAAATTATAGAAATGAGACATTTGATGTATTGAATCAAAAGAAAATGATTGTAAGTAGTGAAGAAGTAAATGGATTCGCAATCAATCATATTGATACATGTCATTATGCACCATATCCTTTTATGATGAAAGAAGATGGGAAACAAATTGGTCAACCAATTCCATTTTTTAATCTTTGTTTCCATGATTGTTTGATCATTCCTTGGATGAGTAATATCGTAAATGGAATCAATTATGGCTTATATGGATTGTTGAATGGAGGCATTGCGTATTTGAAAAGGGATGGTGCGTATGTTAATACGGATGGTAGCTTTTCTCAAGATGAAGTGGATGAAGATAGAATTGCGATGGTTGAAGTGATTGCGAGTTTTCATAAAAAAGTGGCATATGCGAAGATGTTAGAACATACATTTGTACAAGATGATCCAATGATTCAAAAATGTACGTATGATAATGGAATGTATGTCACAATCAACTTACATGATAATACGTATAGTTTTGGTTGCGTATCGAACGAGTCTAATTTATGATATTTGGTAAGAGTTGGAGGAATAGATAAATGTTAACTATTTTAAATCATCCGTTAATTAAGCATAAACTAACACATATGCGTAAAAAAACCGCAAGCACAAAGGATTTTAGACAGAACTTAGATGAAATCGCAGAATTGATGGCATATGAAGTATGTAGAGATTTACCATTGAAGGAAGTTCCAATTGAAACACCAGTTGCTTCTACGATTGGATATGAATTAAGTAAGGAAGTTATTATTGTACCTATCTTACGTGCTGGTATTGGACTATTAGATGGCATTCGTGAATTGGTACCTACAGCTAAAGTTGGTTTTATTGGAATGTATCGTGATGAAGAAACATTACAACCACATGAATATTTCGCAAAGTTTCCTAGTGGAATGGATGAAGCTGTCGTTATGATCGTGGATCCTATGTTAGCGACAGGTGGTAGTGCAATCGACGCAATCGATGCGGTGAAGAAAAGAGGCGCTAAAAATATTAAGCTTGTAAACTTAGTTGGTGCACCAGAAGGTGTTGCAGCAGTTCAAAAAGCACATCCAGATGTTGATATTTATTTGGCTGCACTAGATGAAAAGCTTAATGAAAATGGTTATATCGTTCCAGGTCTAGGAGATGCTGGAGATAGAATCTTTGGTACAAAATAATGCATGATATCATGAGCTATTTGATTCAGGCTTGTGTATATATCTTGAGTTTTGTTGTTGTTTTTCAAGCAATGAAATGTATCAATTATGAAAAGCTATTAAAGAAAGGCTATGTGGCACAAGCACAGATATTGTATTTCTTGATTGTTGTGGCAATTGCTTATCTTGTTGGATCATTTGTGATGGTATTTGTTAGATAGTGAAACGATTGTTTCACTATTTTTTTGGATTTCTTCAATATTTTGGGAATAGTATATTGAGGAGAAATGATATGGAAGAAAAAGTATTGAAGAATTATATGCAGTTAAAAGCAGAAGTGTATGAAGGAATTATTCCGAAAAATATTGGGAATGCAATGTTATCGGAAGCAAATTGGATTGGAAGAGGCAAATGCATGTGTGGAGAAGATGTTGGGATTCATGTAAGAGTAGGAGACATTGTTTATATGGATTATGGACAAGCTTACTTAAATGAAATGGGGTATCAACATTTTGGATTGGTTTTGACGATTTGTGAAAAGAAAGCATTGGTCATTCCTATGACAAGTAATGAAAAGACATATGCTAATGCATATGACCCAAAAAATAATCCTTATGGTAAAAAGAATTTATTTGGATTACCAGGAATTATAGATGGTCTTTGTAAACAAAGTGTTTTGTTTTTAAATGATATGAAGTTTGTGAATACCGCAAGAATTATAGAAGTAAAAGCACATATAGATGTAAAGAGTACGACATTTAGAGATATACAATTAGGAGTCATGCGTATTTTATTTGGTTCGAAATAAATGATATGATGGATACATGTATAAATTAGAAGGAAAATGGTTGGTTGCGATTAGTGCGGGAAGTGATTCTATGGCACTATTATCCATGTGTAAAGAAGTAGACATGGATATTATGGCTGCACATGTGAATTATCATTATCGTAAAGAAGCAGAGGAAGAACAGAAGTATGTAGAAGCATTGTGTGAAAGAATGAATGTTCCTTGTCTTGTGAAAGATATTCCTTTTGAATATGAAGGGAATTTTGAAGCGGCAGCTAGAAAGTGGAGATATGATTTCTTTTGTGAATGTGTAGAAAAATATCATTTGAAAGGTGTTTTGGTAGCACATCATGAAGATGATCTATTAGAAACGTATTTTATGCAGGAAGAAAAGGGAAGTATTCCTTCTTATTATGGATTAAAAGAAGATATCATGTATCAAAATATGCTAGTGCATCGTCCTTTATTACATATGACGAAACAAGATTTAATGGATTATTGTCATCAAAGAGAAATTCGTTATTATGTGGATCTAACGAATATGGACGAATCGTATACAAGAAATCGAATTCGTCATCAAGTCGTTGAGAAAATGAATCGATTTGAAAGAGATATGGTATTAAAAGAAATCCAAATGAAAAATGCTATCGCACAAGAAAGAAAATGTAGAGTGAATACATATATTCGTGAGGGGAAGATATTGATTTCGTTATATCGATCTTTAGAAGATGATGATCGGCTACAATTATTAAGAAGTTTTGTACAAGAAGATCAACCAAGTATTTCTTTATCTTATTTAAGACAAATTGATTCCATCCTTTTGACGAAGAATGATTTTATAATTGTTGGGAAACAAAAGAATCTTGTAAGTGATGGAAAGTATATGTTTTTTCATTTAAAAAGTCATTCTTATTGTGATCGATATGATTCAATTTCTGATATCAAACAACAGACAAAAGAATATTATGCATTGGAAGAAGGAAGTTGTGGTGTTTTCGCAATCACGCTAGACGAAGATGATTTTCCGATTTGTATTCGTAATTTCAAAGATGGTGATGAAATTGAAATGCGATTTGGAAAGAAAAAAGTACATCGCTTTTTTATTGATCGTCATATTCCTTTATATCGAAGGGAAACGTGGCCTGTGATAGAAAATCGACATGGAAAAGTGATTTTTGTGAGTGGACTAGGGTGTGACAGGCATCATTATACTGTTAAGCCAACTTGCAATGTGATAGAATATACGCTATTGAAGGAGAATTGACCTATGTGGGAAAAGAGCGATATTAAAGAGGTATTAATTACACAAGAACAAATTCAAACAAGAGCGAAAGAACTTGGTGAAAAAATAACGGAAGATTATAATGGAAAGCAACCTTTATTAGTTGCATTATTAAGAGGTTCCGTTCCTTTTATGGCTGATTTAATGAAATCAGTTGATTTAGATATTCAATTTGACACAATGGATGTAAGTTCTTATGAAGGTACAGAATCTGTTGGGGAAATTCGTATTTTAAAAGATCTTGATACAGCGATCAAAGGCTTGGATATTATTCTTGTTGAAGATATCGTAGATACTGGAAAAACATTGTATACAGTGAAAGAAACGCTTTTGCATAGAGGTGCTAAATCTGTTAAGATTTGTACATTATTAAATAAATCAGCTAGAAGAACATTGGATATTAAAGCAGATTATATTGGTTTTGAAGTTCCAGATGAATTTGTAGTTGGTTATGGTATGGATTTTAATCAGAAATATAGATGTTTGCCATACATAGGCGTTCTAAAAGAAGAATGTTATAAATAGTAAGTTTGAGGAAAGTTGAATGCAAAAAAACAAAAAGAATATTCTAGGGTGGATTCCGTATTTGATTGTTATGGTGGCATTGATTTCTTTATTTGGAATGAATAGTTTATCTTCCAATAAATCTGTCACATACAAAGCATTACAGAACATCGTGGAAAATAAAGACGTTACAGATGTATCATTAACAGTTGGTACAAATACAACAGAAATTCGAGGAATCTACGTACAAGATAACCGTCAAGTTTCTTTTACTGGAACGATTCCTTCCACTTCTGATCAAATCGAAGATTTATTAGATAATCTAGATGAGGCAAATGTTACAGTTGTAGATGCAGATGCATCCAATGTATTTGTAAATACACTCATCAATCTTGTTCCATTCATCTTCATGGTTGGATTAGCAGTTTGGATGATCAATAAAATGGGTGGATCACAAAGTGCAAATGGCAAAGCATTTGAATTTTCTAAATCTCGTGCAAGACTTGAAGGAAAAGTAAAAGTACGTTTTGATGATGTTGCTGGATGTGAAGAAGAAAAACAAGAAATGGCTGAAATCATTGATTATCTTCGTTATCCAAAGAAGTTTGAAAAAATGGGTGCTCGTATTCCAAAGGGAATTTTACTTGCAGGTCATCCTGGTACAGGTAAGACATTGTTAGCTAAAGCAGTAGCTGGTGAAGCGAATGTTCCATTCTATTCTATTTCTGGTTCAGACTTCGTTGAAATGTTTGTTGGTGTAGGTGCTAGTAGAGTACGTGACATGTTTAAGAAAGCGAAACAAACAGCACCATGTATGATTTTTATTGATGAAATTGATGCGGTTGGTCGTCAAAGAGGCGCAGGTTTTGGTGGCGGTCATGATGAACGTGAACAGACATTAAACCAATTGCTTGTTGAAATGGATGGTATGGAAGAAAACACAGGTGTTGTAGTGATTGCCGCAACAAATAGACCAGATGTTTTAGATCCAGCTTTATTACGTGCAGGAAGATTTGATCGTCAAATTACAGTATCTTTACCAGATCGTAAGGGTAGAGAAGCAATCTTAAAAGTACATGCGAGAAATAAACATTTCGCAAGTGATATTGATTTAGGTGCACTCGCAAAAAGAACACCTGGCTTTTCAGGGGCTGATCTAGAAAATGTATTGAATGAATCAGCAATTATGGCAGTTCGTCATAACGAAACAGAAATTACAATGGCTGATATTGATGAAGCGATTGATAGAGTTATGATGGGTCCAGCGAAAGTTAGCAAGACTTATGATGATAAGACAAAGAAACTTGTTGCTTATCATGAATCTGGTCACGCAATCGTTGGCTTATTTATGGAAAATGCACAAGTTGTTCAAAAAGTTACGATTATTCCAAGAGGTCAAGCGGGTGGTTATAACTTAATGACACCTAAAGAAGAAAAGATGATGAACACAAAGAATGATTTATTGGCTACTATCACATCTTATATGGGTGGTAGAGTTGCAGAAGAATTATTCTTTGATGATGTAACAACTGGTGCTTCAAATGATATCGAACGTGCAACAAATATCGCAAAAGATATGGTTACATTGTATGGTATGAGTGATCTAGGACCTATTAAATATAATTCTGGTAGTGAGAATGTATTCTTAGGTAGAGATTATAATCAACCTAATAATGTATCTGGACAAGTTGCATTTGAAATCGATCAAGAAGTTCGTAAGATTGTGAATGGTTGTCATGATGAAGCGAAGAAGTTGATTCAAGCACATGAAACAGAGTTAACTAATATTGCGAATGCGTTGATGGAATATGAAACATTAACAGCAGAACAAATTCAAAAAGTTGTGAAGGGTGAAGATATTTCTAGTGATTTTGTAGAAACAAAGCCTGAAGTACAACCTGTTGAAACAGTAGAAAAAAGTGAATCAGAGAAGTTCTAATTGAGCTTCTCTGTTTTTGAAGATTATGAAAAATAAATTGATTACAATTGTTGTTGGATGTATCAGTGGAATATTACTGTCTTTATTGGTTTTATATATGATGCAAATATCTGTATATGCCTTATTTTCAGTATCTTTTTGGATGTCATTAATCATCCTATGTGCATTACCACATTGTTTTTATGGAATACAACATAAAAGTTTTGATTCTTCTTTATGTGCAACTATTATGATTGTATTATCCTATGGAATCACTTTGTTGTATGGATTGGTCGTATCTAGTGCATCACAATATGAAGCTATCTTTATGAATATTTTTGTGATTTCGACAATATGGCATGGTTCATCACTATTATCTAACCTGATTCGTGTTATAATGAATCACCAAAAATTAAAAAAGTAAGATACGATGTTAAGCAAATGGGGAAAATTGGTAGATGAAAAAGAACCATGGATGGAGTATCCACGCATGCAGATGCAAAGAGACTCTTATCATAATCTAAATGGTGCTTGGGAATACCAAATAACAGAAAGAAAACAAAATCCAGAACCAGGACAATGGAAAAAAATCATTGTCCCTTTTGCGTTAGGTAGTGAATTATCACAAGCTACAGAACAATTAGGGAAAGGAAAAGCACTTTGGTATCGCAAACAATTTTCTTATAAACCGAATGCATTACATACATATTTGAATTTTGAAGCAGTGGATATGGAATGTATGGTTTTTATGAATGGAATGGAAGTAGGTAGTCATAAAGGTGGTTATACACCATTCTCATTTGATGTGAGTGAATATGTGAAATATCAAAATTCATTGATGATTCGTTGTATTGATGATTCTAATTATGGAAGATATGCTTATGGAAAACAAAAGATTGAAAATGGTGGAATGTGGTATACACCAACTGCTGGGATTTGGGATACAGTATGGATGGAAGATATCGCAGAACATGGCATTCAGGATTTAAAGATTACACCAGATGTAGATCAATCTTGCGTTCATATTTCATTAGCTGGAAACTTTTCACAAGCATTGATTACTGTGGCAACAAAAGGACATGTTGTTTATTCTGGTATTACAGATGATAAGACATATACGATTCCAATCAAACAACCACATTTATGGTCTGTAGATGATCCATTCTTATATGACCTTTATGTACAAACAGAAGATGATGTGATTCGCTCTTATTTTGGAATGCGCAAGTTTTCTTTAGAAAATGATCGTAATGGAATTGTTCGCTTTTGTTTGAATAATAAACCACTATTTCTAACAGGTCTTTTAGATCAAGGTTATAACAGTGATGGAATGTATACTTACCCAAGTCGAGAAGCTATGTTATACGAACTACAAAAAGTAAAAGATATGGGTTTTAATATGCTTCGTAAACACGCAAAGATAGAATCTAGGCGTTGGTATTATGAATGTGATCGATTGGGTATCTTAGTGATGCAAGATATGCCAAGTGGTGGATTTGTTGATCAAGATAAATTAACAACGATGATCTTACCGAATTTAGGCTTTACCAAAATGAAAGACACCAAAAATCATGCCTTTGTTAGAAGTGATGTGGAATCCCAACAAATCTACTATGAAGAGTTAAATGAGATGTTAGATACACTATATAATTCTACTTGTATTTTTTCTTGGGTTCCATTTAATGAAGGATGGGGTCAATTTTCATCCAAAGAAGTTACCAAACATATCAAATCCTATGATACGACGCGCTTAGTAGATAGTGCATCTGGTTGGCATGACAATGGTGCAGGTGATTTCCAAAGTGTTCATAATTATTTCTTTTCTTATCATCCAAAGAAAGATAAATATCATAGAGCTTGTATATTGAGTGAATTTGGTGGATATTCTTATTTGGAAAAAGGACATCATTTTGTAGATAAAATGTATGGTTATAAGAAATATCATGATAAATTGAAACTAATGAATGGAATTCTGAAATTGTATGAAGAAAAAATCCTAAGAAATATCCCAAAAGGATTAGCTGGTTGTATTTATACACAATTGTCAGATGTACAAGAAGAATGTAATGGTATTTTTACATTTGATAGAGAAGTGATAAAAATTGATGAAAGAAAAATGAAGAAGATCAATGAAAGATGTATTAGGAGGGTGAGTAAATGAAAGATGAAATCGTAATAGCGGATGCATTAGATGGACAAGTAAGAATCCATGCCGCATGTACAAAAGGATTGGTTGAAGAAGCTAGAATACATCATCATTGTATGCCAACAAGTAGTGCTGCTTTAGGAAGAACGATGACTGTTACCGCAATCATGGCTTCTGATCTAAAAAGTAAAAATGAAAAGATTACCGCAGTTTTGAATGGACATGGTCCTGCAGGAACGGTTTTAGCACAAGCAGATGGAGATGGAAACGTTCGTGGATTTATTGGGGATCCAAACTTATATCTTGTACGTGAAGATGGTCATTTAGCAGTTGGACAAGCTGTTGGAACAAATGGAAATCTTACAGTTACACGTGATATGGGATTGAAAGATACATTTTCTGGTGTATCACAGATTCAATCTGGTGAAATTGGTGATGATTTTGCGTATTATTTTGCGATATCAGAACAAACACCTAGTGTTGTTGGGGTTGGCGTATTGGTTGATCCAAATGGTTCGATTCGTGCTGCGGGTGGTTTGATTTATCAATTGTTACCAAATGCAAGTGAAGAAGCGATTTCTTTTTGTGAAAAAGTAGCTGCAGAACAAAAACCAGTGTCTGAATTAATGGATAGTGGACTATCACTTGAAGAAATCATTCATACATATTTTGAAGACGCAAATATATTAGAACATCGTGATATTCGTTGGCATTGTGATTGTTCAAAAGAAAGATTTGGTTCAGGATTAATGACACTTGCGGATGCAGATCTAAAAGAAATGATTGAAGATGGAAAAGGTGCAGAATGTGTGTGCCAATATTGTAATGAGAAATATCAATTTACAACAGAAGAATTAAAGGAAATATTAGAACATAAACATGTGGAAAATAGGGAATGTTGAGCTTGAAAACCAAATCGTAGCTGCTCCACTTGCGGGAATTTCTAAACCTGTATATCGTTCTTTGATGAGAGAATATGGTGCAGGTTTAACTGTAAGTGAAATGATTTCTGATAAAGCATTGCATTATGAAAATAAAAAAACATTTGATATGTGCAGAACAAGAAAAGATGAACATCCTGTTTCTTTACAATTGTTTGGAAATGATCCTGAAACAATGGGAGAAGCTGCACGTTATCTAACAGATCATACAGATTGTGACATCATTGACATCAATATGGGATGCCCAGTCAATAAAGTGATCAAAGCACATGCGGGTAGTTATTTAATGGCACATCCTGAAGAGGCATATGAAGTTGTGCGTGCTGTTGTATCTAATACAAATCGACCAGTTACTGTGAAAATGAGAGCGGGATGGGATCATGATCATATTAATTGTGTGGAAATCGCAAAGTTATGTGAAAAAGCAGGTGCAAGTGCAATTGCGGTTCATGGAAGAACGCGAGCACAAATGTATACAGGACAATCCAATCCTTTATATATCAAGATGGTCAAAGAAGCAGTACATATTCCAGTTATAGGAAATGGAGATATTAAAACACCACAAGATGCATTAGATATGTTGTCCTATACAAAATGTGATGCGGTAATGATTGGTAGAGCTTTAATTGGTAAACCATATTTGATCAAAGAAATCAAAAATGCGATGGAAGGAAAAGAAAACCAAGAAGTATCTTATTTAGAACGTTTAGATCTCTGCAAAGAATATGTAAGAAGACTTTGTGAAGATGAAACAGAATATATTGGAATTCGTGAAGCACGTGGAATTGCACCGATGTATTTAACTGGAATGCCACATGCATCCTTCTATAAACAAGCAATTACACAAGTAGATTCTTATGCATCCTTTGAGAAAATCATTGAAGAATATAAATTGAAATTTGACAGATAAATTGAAAAGATGCCAGAGGGGTCGGGCATCTTTTCGTTTAGGGGTTAGTTTTGGGAATGATGTTATCAGATATCTCTATCTGACAGTAATAATATACAATGAAATTATGGTTAAATCATGTTAAATATGTGAACGTTTTCTGAACATAAGAAATTTGTATTAGAAAAGACACCGAGGGGTTGGTGTCTTTTCATTTAGGGTTAGTTTTTGGGAATGATGTTATCAGATATCTCTATCTGATGGTAATAATATATCGCTTGATTGTGTTAGAAGTGTGGCTTGAATGTGAACGTTTTCTGAACAAAAAAGACATGTAGTTTTCTACATGTCTAAATGTTATTCAGCAGGTGTGAATGGTGTAGCACCAGATTCAACATCAGAAGCACTCTTCAAATACATTGAAGCTTCTTCTAAATGTAATGAATCAAATACAACTACATCGTCACCATCTTCTGTAACGTATTCTACTTTCATAGCATAGCCATCAGCATCTTCTTCGCTCACTTTGATGTCAACTGTAACAGTTTCACCATCTTTCAAGTCAGCATCAAGATAGTTTTCTCCAATATCTTGACCGTCTACATAGTAGAAATGTAATTCAGTAACTGTTTTACCTGTGTTGTTAGTAACTTCGTATTTACCTTCTGTAACAACTTCTTCTGTTGTTGTATCTTCTGTTGTAGAAGATGCAGATGTAGAAGCACTCTTAGAACTTGATGTTGAAGAAGAGCAAGCTGCTAAAGCGAACGCTAAAGAACTAACACATAATACTTTTGTTAATTTCATTATTTTTTTAATTCCTTTCCGATGTTTGTATTATAACACGATTTAAAATGAAAAGGCTAACATTGTTTGACAAACAAGTCTGTTTGTCTAGCAATTTATTCATGATAAAATAGGTTCATGAGAAGAACAGATAGAGAAATTACAGAACAAGAAGATATGATGCAAATCATTGAAAAAGCTAAAGTATTAAGACTAGCGTTATTTGATGAAACATATCCATATATCGTTCCAATGCATTATGGGTATACATTGAAAGATTCTAAGTTTGTATTTTACATGCATTCCGCAAAAGAAGGACATAAATTAGATTTGATTACAAAGAATGCGAATGTTTGTGTAGAAATTGAAAATGAGATGGAAATTGTATCTGGTGGGGATATTCCTTGTCGATATGGTGCGACATTTTCTTCTGTGATTGGAAGAGGAAAAGTGGAAATCGTTGAAGATACATTAGAAAAGATTCAAGGACTGAAATTATTGATGCAACATCAAGTAAACAAAGACTTTGAAATCAATGAACAAATGGCAAATATGGTTTGTGTAATCAAAGTTTGTATTGATGAAATTTCTGCGAAGGAAAGAAAATCGTGAATTGATATACAGAAAGGGCGAAATGCTCTTTTTGTTTGAAATGATGCATAAATTCCTGTGCTATAATCGTTATGTGAGAATGCATGCTTTTTGTGTGTTCATAATAGGGAGACAATCATGATCGTAGAGGAAATAGATGATAAGCTTATCCAAGAGATTGGCAACGCCTTAGGAAAAAATAATGAATCAAATGACGATAATTCTTTTGAGTATAAAGATTTAGCTTCTTTTTATTTTGAAGAATACGCAAGAAATATGGCACAATCTGGTTTGTTGTATACAATCAGTGAAGATTATGAAGGGTTTATTGTACTAAAGAAACCAGGTCAAAATGTCAGTATGAAATCTATGAAATACTTAGTTAATGGATTTGTAAAGACGATGTCGATCAAAGAATTATTGCGTTATAAAAAGGCAATGAAAGATGCAGGATATTCTTTAAAAGAAGAATATATGAATGCAGGAAAACCATTTGTTTATGTAGGTATGGTTTGTGTTTGTAAACAAGATTTGGATCATTCAATTTTAAAACAATTATTACAATTAGCGTTTGATGAAGGGGAAAAGTTAAATGTACCAGTTATTATAGATACGGATTCCAATGTGAAGTGCGAAAACTATCAACAGTTAGGAATGAACTTACAACAAGTTAGAGATCTAGGTGAATGGGGAAAGAATTATGATTTGATCAAATATCCAAATCGATTTGAAGAGGTGACAAAATGAAGAAAAAGAATTTGTTATGTTTATTAATGTTACCAATTTTATTGTTGTGTGGCTGTTCTACAAATATCAGTGAATCTTCTGAAGAAATGACATATCATTTGAGTGAAGAAGAACTAAATGATAAGTTATCAACTGCGAAACTTGGTGTACAACTAGGTGGAATGAATGAAATCAACGCAACCAATGATTTTTCAAATGCAAATATAATGTCTTATTCTGGAAATACAGATGTATTAGCTGCATTGGATTCTAAAAAAATTGATTATGCGTTAGTTCCAGATACGATCGCTATCCGTTATATTGAGGCAAACAATTATAACTTTGAATATTGTGATACACCAGTTTATACATATGATATCTCTTATGTATTAGAAAAAGGGAATGATTCTCTAAAGAGCTTGATGGATGAACAGATCTTAAAGCTAAGAGAAGATGGAACATTAGATCAGTTGTATCAAAAATGGGTCGTAGATAAAGATTATTCTACAGATGATATACCACATTTAACTGGAAAAGATGTTCCAGTAATTCGTGCTGCAGTAAGTAGTATGAATGAACCAATCAATTTTATCTCTAATGGAGAAAATGTTGGATATTCTTGTGATGTATTAGAAAGAGTTGCATATGCCTTAGGAATGCGTGTTGAATATCAAGAAATGGCATTTGCGAGTATGATTCCTTCAATTAAAAGTGGAAAATCAGATGTTGCGGTATCCGTAACACCAACGGATGAAAGAAAAAAAGAAGTCGATTTTACAGAGGCTTTTATGTATGAAAAAACGGTTGCGGTATCTCGTAAAACAAACGCAAGTTCTACTTCTATCATCGCATCATTAAAGAATAATTTTACAAGTACATTCATTACAGAAAACAGATGGAAGTTATTTGTGAGTGGAATTGAAGTAAC
>CAVLCI010000016.1:0-25926 GCA_963661415.1 Bifidobacteriaceae bacterium
TTGTTTTTCATACATGCTTTCATAGATTCCGTGTTGATTCAATAATTGTTTATGATTTCCTTCTTCTACAATCTTTCCTTCATTAACAACAATAATTCTATCAAAGGTATCGATTAAGGATAAACGATGTGTGATGACAATCATTGTTTTATCTTGAATTTTATCTAACCTAGTTTTAATATCTCTTTCTGTATTTTGATCTAATGCGGAAGTTGGTTCATCTAATACAAATATATCTGCATCTTGATAAAACAATCTCGCTAAGACAATTCTTTGGATTTCTCCACCAGAATACCCTTCTTCATCTGATTGAATGATATTGTTATATCCATCTTCTTTTTTCTGAATGACCGTATCTACACCAGCATTTTGTGTCGCAAACTTTATTTTATCCATAGAACCATTGGAAGATAAGGAAACATTATTTCCTACACTCGTTAAAAATAAGGAACTAGATTGTGGCATATAAGAAAGTGTTAGGTTTTCTTTCTTTTTGACATTTCCTTTTTGCGGTGTATAAAGCCCTATCAATAATTTCATGATCGTAGATTTGCCACTACCACTTTCACCAACGATTGCCACTTTTTCATTCTTAGATATCTTTAATGAAATATCATGTAATACTTCTTGTTCTTCATAAGAGAATGATACGTGTTCCATTTCTAAAACACACTCTTCACCTATTTTTCTAGTATCTTCTTGGCGTTTTAAATCAATGATTTCAAACACTCTATTTTCATATACTGCATATTCATCTACAAACATTTTCAATACAGACACAGAAACAATCATTTGATTGATTTGATCGGATAATTGTATCGCAATCATAATATTCGCAAATAGAATCGCACCAGAAGCAGCTAAAGAAGCGCCAACGATTAACAATATGATTTCTTCAATACATTCAATATAAAACATCGCAATAAATAATCTTGTAGAATTCAATGCGTTATAACGATGAATATATTGATTTACTTTTACTATTTTTTGATTTAATAATTCTTGAAACTTCTTTGTTAGATGAAATGTTTTTATTTCTTTTTGTCCATCAATTTCTTCGTTCAAAAAATTAACAACAGCGTTTTTTTCTAATGTCATTTCTTCCATTATATTTGCTCTTTTTTGAGAAAACATTCTTAACAAAAAATATTCAATCACACTAATAAAAATACATAGTAACGCAATTCTACAGTCAATCACCCACAAATAAATAACAGATAGAGCACCAGATATTACAGGCATATATATACTACCAGCCATAATCCATCCTACTAGATCAACCATCTTTGTTAGATCCATCGACATTCTATTCAGTACTTCTTTATCAGAAATATTTTCTACTTCTTTTTCATCACTCTGAATATAACCATCAATCATATCTTGTCTTAATTTCAATCTAACTTTTTGTTCAATCTTTTTAATATTGAAGATTCCAAATCCCATAAAACATGTAAAACAAAATGTTCCAAATAAATATAAGATTCCTTTTTGTATTGTAAAATCTACATTCTTATCTGAAACCAACAATAATATTTCTTTTAACAAGATACCAACAGATGAAAATGTTAAAAACTGACCCAATCCAGAAAGAAACACAAAAAACACATAAGGAATAATGTATGGTTTTAAATAAGATTGTGTCCTAATAAATACTTTCCATTTATTCTTTTCCATATTTTGCCTCATACATTTCATAGTTTCCATCAAATACAATTGATCCATTTTCCATTACAAGAATACGATTCATTTGTTTCAATAATTCTAATTGATGCATAGAAAATAACATTGTCTCTTTTGGATATTCTTTCATGATGTTTTGTAATATTTCTAATGAAGTATTGCTTTCAATACCTGAAAAAGATTCATCAAATAAAATCACATTATGATGATTCATAAACGCTCTAGCCAATGCGATTCTTTGTTTTTGTCCACCACTTAAATTAGAACCATTTTTTTCAAGTATTAATTGATCATCATCTAAAAAGTCATTGATCATACAAATTGACGATACATGTTGATATTCTTTTTCATCTACTTCTTTCCAACAAGTAATATTATTTTTTATCGTATCTGTAAATAAATACGGAAATTGTTCCACAAAAGTAACCACCGGTAAATTACAACTGCCAGTATCTTGTTTTATCCATCCTGCAATCATCTTTAATAATGTTGATTTTCCACATCCGCTTTTTCCAACAATGGCAATTTTTTCACCATAGGAAACTTTTAAAGTAATATTATTTAAAACATTCTTATCTGTATTCGGATAATGATAAGAAATATCATTTAATAAAATTTCATTTGTTGAATTATTATTTTCTACTTCTTGTGTTGTCTCAAATTCAACAATTCTTTTTACACTCACAAATGCCTTTACACTTTCTGTAATAAAATCAGAAAAGTGAAGTTGATCATATACAACACAATTACAAATATATTCAATCGATAAGAAAGTACTTAAAGATACAATTCCTTGTGCTATGAAATAAATTCCTCCAACACATAAACTTAATATTGGTAATAATCCAAGAAAAATACCAATCATCCGAAACGGTAACGCTTTACTTTCAACATTTAAATATGCATCTGTATATTCTAATACCTTATCTTCATATAAATCTTTTGCGAATGTATCCGCATCATTCATTTTTAGAATCAAACGATTTTCTAATATATTCTGTAAAATCGTATTCATAGAAATCTCTTTTTGTTTTGCTTGTTCATTCGCTAAAGAAACAGTTGAAGAAAATTCCTTTTGAATAAATATAGAAATGATTGTCGCTAAAATGTAAATAAAAGACAACTGAACATTCAATATAAAAATATACACTAATACCATAGTTAAGCGAATGACCTGGTAAATAATATCTATGAATGTATCAGATAGAAATGTAATACTACTAGATGCATCACTTTGTATCAAAGCATACAAATCACCCTGTTCATAACTAACATCTATTGATCTATGATTTAAGGAATCACTCAATTGACTATAAATATTTTGATTCAAATATATTTGAACCAAACTCTTTATTTTTTTAAATACAACATAACTTATAAAATGATAACAAAAAAATAAAAGCAATACTGCATAGATATAATGCGAAACATTTACTAACCCGTTTATTGTAATATAAGAAGTCAATGAACTCATTGCGTTTGTCGCAAGTAATAAAACAATACTACAAACAACAGAAATGATTCCAATTAAAACATAATACAGCTTTAATTTAGAATATTTATTTAGAACACTTTTCATGAAAAACACACTTTCTTATGCATATATATACCTTTTTAATAGCATCGTCAACTTCATCATCCATTATAAAAATCCCACATTTGTAGAACCTATTTCTACTTTTGTGAGATTTCTTTTTTAACGTTTAAAGAATTTAATTATTGGAATATCTAATGTAGAAGTATTTTCTTTTTTGTCTTCTGCATTTTCTTGACTTCTTTTTTCAATAAATGATGGAATCGATCCTGTTACGATTGCTGGAAGTTCATCATCTTCTGTTTCTTCTGGTTCAGGAAGTACTAAATCATCAAAACCAAGAGATTCTTCTTCAACTGTATTTACTTCTTCTACCAATTCTTCATCTAGATCGTTATCAAATACTTCATCTTCTTCTTGAAATGGATTTAATTCATTTACTTTTTCTTTAATAACTGTTGGTTCTAGATAATCATCTGCATCCATTTCCATTGGTTCGATTTCTTTCTTTTCTTCTAAATCAATGAATGGTTTTTCATTTGTTTCTTCTTTAATAAAAGGATGTTCTTCCTTCAAACGATAAGAACGATATTCTGTATCTACTTCTCGTATTTTATCTGCTTCACTCGCTAATGTTAAACGAACTGCCATGTATTGTTTGGATGGTAAAGCGATTCTAAACTTACCATGGAAAACGCCCGCAAAACGAATCGTCATGTCCCAAGTATCTAATACTTCTACAGCGTATTCAGTCTCATCATCGATATAAAAGTCACGATATCCAGGTCTTTGGAATCCATAGTAAAAGAGATATTGTGATTTTACTTCTTGTTCTAGTTCAGCTTGTGGAATAGCACAAGTACTATCCCATTCGTTATTGAGTGGTGCGATACATCCTGGAACTTCTTCCATGATTTTCTTTAAAAAGCCAAATCTCTTATAACTTTCTCCATGAAGTTTTCCACCATGCGACCACCAAAGAATATTACTATCATCTAAATAAGTTTCTCCATGTCCTGGATAACCACCTCTTAAAGCAGTTTCCCAAAATCTTCTAAGTTCTTCTTCGGCAGTTAGATTCCCCCATCCAAATTGAATATTTCCTTCATATCCTAATTCATCAACAACAACTGGTTTATGGAATTCTTCTCTTAAGGAATCCGTCACTTCAACCGTTTTATATAAGTCAATTCTTTGATAGGAAATGTGTGTGATCCAATCTTTAGATTGATCGTATACTTTCAAACAATTATGGATGGAACGTAAATGATGATATGGATCATTCTTCATAAGAACAGATGCATTATATTCAAAATCCTCTACTGATTTTTTTGTAAATAGATCCCATTCATTTGCCATAGCCCACCATACATTTCTATAACAAGCAAATCTCGCAATGATATATTTCAAATATAATTCATCTTCTTCTCGACTCATAGAAGAAAATCCCCAACGATCATAAGGATGGAATAAAATCAAATCTGCTTCAATTCCTAAATCACCTAATTTTTGTATTTGTTCTTCAATATTTCTAAAATATTCTGGATTAAATCTTTTTTTATCAAATGAATTTCCTTCATCTTTTCCCATATAATCCATAAAATTATCTTCATTTAAAATGCTTGCATCCATTGGAGTTCCAACATATGGAAAATATTCTGGATCTTTAAAATTATAGACATAATGTTTAGGAAAAACACAAAAACGCATTTTATTAAATGCTGAATCTTTTAACGTATTCAATGTATCTTGTTTTGTTTTTTCATCTTGTAAATGCCATACATAAGATGTCGTTCCAATGGATACATATGGTGTACCATCTGCATATTCGAAATGATATTGATCTGTTACATGAACTGGTCCATAATTGTTATCTTTTGGTGGATCAACAATAAATGTTCCAGAAAATACTTTATCTGTAAAAGATGCATGTAAAACAAAAGAATAGTTTCCTTCATAAGATGGCATAAATCTAATCTTATATAAACCATCTCCATCATAAAAACCATTAATACATACACTTTCATTTTCAGATGTAAATATTCCAGTAAATACTTCATCTACAAAAGGATTTCCCTCTTCACTTCCTTTAATTGTTGCTTCAAAGACACCCCACTTATTAACATGAATCGTTTCCATAATTTCCCCTCTTATTTCTTTTATTCTATTTTACATGATTTATCAAAAAAACCAGGTATTTTATGCCTGATTTTGTATTATTTTGTTAATATTTCTCTAGATTCTTTTGAATTTAATTCAACGATCTTATTAAAATATTCATCTTGATTCATATCACCTTTGTCTAATACTGTTTCAATATTACCATCTTTAATATAAACCAATCTAGATGTAAAAGATGCAATGAGTGGATCATGTGTAACCATAACGATTGTTACACCACTCTTTTTATTCATATCTTGTAGTAATTGTAATAATTCACTAGAATTAACAGAATCAAGATTACCTGTAGGTTCATCTGCCACAATGATATGTGGATTATTAATTAAAGCTCTACAAATCGCACCTCTTTGTCTTTGTCCACCAGAACATTCATTTGGATATTTATGTAATAAAGAAGTAATTTGTAATTCTTCTGCGAGTTTTTTTACTCTTTGATCAATTTCATCTTTAGATACATGTGCTAAAGCTAAAGGCATTGCGATATTTTCGTACATTGTATGTGTATCTAATAAGTTAAAATCTTGGAAAATGAAACCTAGATTTTGATAACGAAAATGACCAATTTCATTTGCGGACATTGACTTCACATTTTTTCCATTGATAAGTACTTTTCCTTCTGTACATTCATCAATTGTAGATATGTTATTAATGAAAGTAGATTTACCAGATCCACTTGGACCCATGATTCCTACAAATTCACCTTCTTTGACTTGAAAATTGATATCATGTAATGCTTCAAATGCATTAAGTGTTGCGTAATTATATACTTTCTTTAAATGAACTGCTTCTAAAACAATTTTATCTTCCATAACTTTCTCCTACTTTAATACTGTTTTCTTATAATACAAACAAGATATCATTCCACATATGATTACAGGAATCAAACTACCAACAAACAAAATCAAAATAAATTTAAACGCTAATATACCAGATAAATATAATGTCATAAAGATATTCACAAGATAAATCAAAATACAAAGCACAATAAATAGATATAACAAGAATACTTCTTTACGAATAATTCTACGTTTTGTTTCTTCTAAATATCCTAAATGAGATAATGTCTTAAATTTCATTGGTCTATCACTCATCTCATTTGCATATTTAAACATAATAGATAACGCAAGTAAGATATTCATCGCCGTATATGTAATTAATACCAATACTTGATAAATAACATTTGTAGTACTCGTTAATAAAGAAATCAATAAAGTACAAGAAACAATAAATAATAAGATACTAAACTTCAATACATTCAAATCATTTCTAACAAAACCCAACGCAATAATTGCATCCGCATCCGATATTTTTTGATGAATCCAATGATCCAAAAATGGAAATAAGAAATCATTTAAAACATAAACAAAACCAAACAATGAAATGATCGTACAAGGTAATACCAATGATGTTTGATAGTAAAACATTAAGATTGGTGCGATAAATATCGCTAAATGAACAACTTTCATCATTCCTTTTCCTACTTTACCACCAATATTTAAAGTTCTACTTTGTACCTTTTTCATCGCATTAGGATTTAATAATTGTGCAGCACTATTTCTATAAGAAAACGATAGATTCAATAATAATGTCCAGAAAATAACATACCCTAAAACAAGAATTGCCCATAACACAGATTGTGAATTCAATGTAATAGAAATATCAGAATGTAATACAGTGACTAATATTTGATTGACTACAGGTAATAGAATCAAACCTCCTAAAATTCCAATTGGCAAGGCAAATACTAATATCAATACCGTTTGTAGTAATAAATATGCAGCATTTTGTGTATATGTAGCTCCACAAACCAATCGCACAGCGAGATCTTTTGACTTATTTTTAATAAAGAAATCATTTGCGAATACAATTTCAACAGAACATAGCGCAACTGAAGCAACCATCAATATCGTAGGAATATCACTTTTTGCTTGATACATTGTTACACCAACCGCATCACTCATCGCTACTGTAAAAAATAAAAAAATGAACATTGATGTTAATGTAAAAGTTATCCAACAAAAAAATGTTCGAACTTTATCATGCATCAAAGAACTTACAACATCTTTTAACATGTACACCTCCAAACGTTAGTTTGTATTATAACACTATTGTTTGAAAGCGTTACCAAAATATTTTTTTAAGAATTGATTTTGAAATAATTTTTTTAAAGAATTTTCATTTTGAATTTGATAGTTTTCAAAATATGGTCTTAAAAATGTAATCAATGCTTCCCCTTCTTGATTCTCTATTAAATTATGATAGAGTTCTTCTCTTTGTTCACTACTTTCTGCCATGCATATGATCAATAATGCTGACTTGATATTGGATAAAATACTATCTTCTAAAGCATAAATAAACTTTGTTTTTTTATTTTTCTTTTCTAATTCTTTTAGCTTTACATATTCATATACACCTTGCATAGAATCTGAATAATGATTGAATAGAACACAATCATATTGTGATATAGAAGATTCTAAATATGTATCCACATTCGAACAAATAACCTCAATCTTTTCTGGATGCGAAAATTGTGGAAGAATTTCTTTTTCAAATAAAGAAATAACTGTTTGATCTTCTTCTATGATTGTTACTTTCTCTACAGATTCTTTACATTTTACTAAATATGGTACATATCCTATTCCTAATCCTGTAATCAAAACATTCTTACTTGCCAATTTTACAAGCTTTTTTGAAGAAATGATTTCATGTGCACTAACACTATCAAAGTATTCACCATTTCTTGTGATATAAGGATAATTTACATTTTCTTTGAAATATCCTAGTTGTAGAATATCTCGAAATTGTGATTCAATTGGTGTACCAAAATGAAATAAACGATCTTTCTGATATGTATGAAATCCAAAGCTAAAATCTTCATAGAATAATGGTAAAGATATATTTTTTAAGAAAGGATCTTCTTCAATGATTGATGCATCAAATTCTTGCATATATTGATATAGATTCATAATCAAATCAATATTTCTTGCGACATTATTCGCAGAAAACTTTGTAATTCTTCTAGCAGTTCCCATTGTCAAAATAGATGCCATCATTCTTCTTTTATCAGCATCTGTTTTACATAAATTAAATGGTGGAGCGTCAAAAGTCTCACAATTTGAAAATTGAATAATAGGTGTACCATGATTGATTACATCTAAAATCAAATAATTATCTTGATCTGATTCACTGCGACTCATCGCAATGGAATCTAATAATATCTTTACTTTTTCATTGTTACTAATTACCATAATTCATCCTTCTTTGTATTTCATTTTGAATATATTTTTTCAATAACAGATATGCTTCCATATCTTTATGATCCATTTCTTTCTTTTGATTCAAACACGCATATACTCTTTTGGATGCTTCTATACATGTATTTAAATCAATTGTTAGATCATAGATTTCATAATTTGGTTCTTTGATTTTCATATCACAATAAATAACTGGACTTTGATCATTTCGATCATGAATGGATAATATTTCTTCATTCATATCTAGATCTTTTACTTCAAATGTTAAATATGGTGGTAATAAGATTTCTTTTTCTTCTTGTTTTTGATAAAAATCTAATACTTCAGAAAAATCCAAACAATAGATTTCTTTTGGAATTGTAATCCGCATCAATACAAGTTGGTTTTTATCTTGATAAGCACGTAAAAAACCATTTGTAGAAGTAGATAAAAATGTACATAATCTCTTTTCTTTCAAAAACACTTGATAATCAGAATATCTTTCTACGCGATATACAATTAGTTCTTTTTTATTTTTTGACATTTGATGATACAAATCTAGTGTTAGATCAATGATTCTTTCTGGTCGTTCTAAAAAAGATGGATTCAAATACCTTCCCTCTTCACATCGTGCTAGTTCCGTTGTAATACCAGGGAATAATAACGCATTCCATGTTACATATGCTTTCGCATCTGAATAAAAAGGGTCATTTCCTTCTACATCACCTTCATAAAATTGAATTACTCTTTCAAACATATTTCTATTATACAAAAAAAGATCTCATGTTAGAGACCTTAATGTTTTTTAGCTTGTGCGAAATATCCAATTACAGTACAAATAATTGAACCAATCAAGATATAAGTTGCATGATTATTCACAAATGATCCTATCAGATAATTGGATGTATTTTGAATCGCTATAAAAATATCATTGGACGCAAAATCTGTTAAATGTGTAATATTAAATACAATAAATAAAACACCAATACTTAATACTCTACCACCCGCAAAAGAAGTTCCTAAACGAATAAAGATCTTATGCCAATGCGCCGTTAAAATACCAATTACAATTCCAACAACGACAATAAATACCAAAGAAAGCTTTGGATCTAAATTTGGAACAAATGGAACTAAGAGTGCTCCTAGAAAAGCACCCGCAACTGTACCCATTAAAAAGAACGCAAGTTTTTGTGCGTATTGCGCTAAAATTGCCGCAACGACCGCAACTGCTAAAGCTATCGCTAAGGTTGTCATGTTTTGTCCATAAGACTTTACAATTGCCTCAAACGTAAATCCAAATGCAAATAAAGATAAAAATAATGAAAATAATTTCTGTCCTTTTAATATCGCAAATAATCCAACAACAATAAAAATCGTCGCAACTAAAATCACACCAATCATATAATTCCTCCAATCAATAACGCTTATTATACTAAACGTTTACTTCCAAAGAAAGTTCATATACAAAGCATTTTGTTTTTCCCAATCTGCTTCACAATGTTTTCCATTTCTGTAATTCTTTTTCAAATTTATAGACGCTTCTCGCTTCTCGTGTATCAAATTCAGGATTTCCTCCATATGCAGCTTTTCCTGCCTCTAATTCGCCCCAGGAAATATAGATCTTTGTATCTGGATAGAAACGATTCTGCAATGAATTTCGATAATGTTTTAGATTCCAAAAAACACTAGAAGAAATAACTGCTGCCTTTGAAAAAACATCATTATATTTCAATACACCATACATAGACATGATTCCACCCATCGAACTACCTGCGATTGCGGTTGCCTCACGATGACCATAAGTTCTAAAAGTCGCATCAATATAAGGTTTAATCTCATCTATGATCCATTGAAATGTTTGATCACCAATTCCGTTGATTGTTTTTCCAAACATTCTTTTCATATATGGACAATATTCATACAATCTTTCATCTCCACGATGCGAACATTCTATCCCAACAATGATGATTTTCTTATCCCAGTTATCTAAAAAAGATTCTAAGCCCCAACTTTTTCCATATGTTGCCATATCATCATGATATAGATTATGCCCATCAAACATATACATCACAGGATATCTTTCATTGGATCGATCATAATCATTTGGCAAATAAATATGTAGCTTTCTAATATCATCACTTGGCCAATAATACTTGTCTTGATAAACAATCATATGATTACTCCATAATGACATGTTTTAAAATCAATCTTGATTCTAATTCTCTTGCGCTCATACGAAATGCCCCTTGAGAAAATACCGCATTTTGAATCAATGCATCACTTGTTGCATATGTTAATCGATATTGATTTTTTAAATCATATGCAGATTTTTCTAAGAATGCATCAGCTGTTTCATCTGCTTTTGTATAAATGATTGTTAATCCTTTTTTCTGTATCTTTGTTCCTATATTTCCTTTTACTTTATAACCATCAAATACAACCCATATATCATGTTGTAAATATGGTAAATAATTGTATAAATATTCAATTAATTTATCTCTAGCTAAAGATAAATCTTCATATGCTAGATCTTTTAAAGAAGACCATGCATAGATCATATTGTAGCCATCTACGATGAGTAGTTCTTCTAAATTTAAGGATGCTTGTACTTTTCGAAGTTGTTGAATACGTTCTTTTTCTTCTTTTTCTTTTTGTTTGGCACGTTGTTTTGCCTTCTCTTTTTCTTCATTTCTATTTTTACTAGAAGTCATAGAGGCAATATAATCCATATCCGCATCAGATATTTTATAACGTATATTTTGATAAGAAACCGTAGAAGCTTCTTTCAATTGAATATGCATGTATTCATCTGCTTTATCCCAAGGAACACTATATCCACTTCCATTAGCACAGAATACAGAATCACTTGGATTACGCATATCCATTATTGGATCATAATCGATTTCTTTAATTAATTGTTCTTGGTCTAAAGATGGGCGATAGCCATCTAATGTAGCAGTAAATCTACCTTTCCCTTTTGTATAGGCAATCACATCTTTTTGATAATTCATGAGCGTTCTTACAGGACCTTGACCATGAATGATGCTTTTTCCATCCTCTGCATTTTCAATTTCGACGCTCGCTTTTTTTAATTCGAGATCATATAACGCTTTGGATAGGAATTCTGTTGGTAGTTGTAAAGAAAAAGAATAATATGGTTCTAATAAGATACTTTCTGTTTTCATGAGTGCTTGTCGTACTGCACGTGTTGCTGCTTGGCGAAAGTCACCACCGCTTGTATGTTTGATGTTTCCTTTCCCTGCAACCAAAACGATTTTCACATCCGTTAAAAGAGAACCAGTCAATACACCATGATGCCTTTTTTTTGACAATGCGGAAAGAATATTTCTTTGCCAACTAGAGGAAAGCATATCTGCACTACATTCATTTTCAATTTGTAAGCCTGCCCCTTGTTTCAATGGTTCTAAACGAACATGTACTTCTGCATAATGACGTAATGGTTCGAAATGTCCTGCACCTTCCACGCTATCTTTGATGGTTTCTTGAAATACGATCTTTCCCGTTGAAAAACCAACTTTAATACCAGAGCGATCTTCAATCATTTTCTGTAAGACTTCCATCTGCATTTCGCCCATGATTTGAACTTGAATACGCTTTGTTTTTTCATCCACACTAATCTGCAATGTTGGATCTTCACTTGCGATTTCTTTACAAGTATCCGCTAATACTAACGCATTTGCACCAACGGGTAAAACTAGCTCATAATTCATAAACGCAGATAAAACAGGTGAAGAACTATCTTCTTCAAATCCTAATCCTTGTCCGATTTGTGTTTCTTGTAATCCTTTTAATGAAACAATCATCCCTGCTGAAGCTTCTTTCAAAGATTGATATTTCAATCCATTATATACGCGAATTTCATCGATTTTTTCTTCTTGAATCAAATCTTTTGGTTTTAATGTTCCACCCGTTATCTTAACATGTGTTAAACGATTTCCATTTTCATCTAAAGAAATCTTATAAACCTTTGCTCCAAAAACTTCTGGATATTCTTGTTCCAAAGAAATCCAATCAATGAGATCCATTAATGTATCAATTCCATCATTCTTTAATGCAGAACCAAATAATACTGGAAACCATTCTCTTTTATAAAAAGAAGCTTTTACTAAAGATTCATCAATTTCATTTGATTCTGAATATTGTTCTAATAATGTATCATTGATCATCGCTAATGCTTCTTTCACATCAGGATCTTTCATATCAATACACATATCTGAACAATCTTGTTTCAATTGTTGTAATAATTCTTTTGGTTGTTGATAACTGATATCCATTTTATTCACAAATAAAATACAAGGAATATGATAATGTTCTAAGCATTTCCAAATCGTTTCTGTATGAGATTGAATACCATCTTGTCCATTAATCATAATAATTGCGAAATCTAATACCTGTAAACTTCTTTCCATTTCTGTAGAAAAATCAACATGTCCAGGTGTATCTATCACATATACTTCTGTATCTTTCCATTGATAGTTTGCCTCTTTTAAATAGATGGTAATTCCATGCCCTCTTTCTTGCGCATCATAATCTAAAACCGTATCTTGATGATCTACTCTACCTTGTTTACGAATGACTCCACTATGAAATAACATGCTTTCTATGCATGTTGTTTTTCCAGCATCTACATGTGCAACTATCCCAATCGTTATCTTTTTCATTCTTTTATATTTCTTAAATCTGTTCCACAATACGGACAATAATCAGTACATTCATTATTCAATGCATGATGATTACAATTTGGACAAACATATTGTTGATTCTTTTTGATCCATGTATATCCATTTATTTGTCTTTGTTTGTATTCTAAGCGTTCTTTTTTCGCCGCATTTTCAATCGTAAAAGAAGGATCCTGATGATTGATTTGATACCAATGTTCATAATCTTGATACGTCCAGATCATTCTTTCATTTTCTCTTTGTTGGAGAATATACTTCTCTTCTGCTTCTTCCAACTGCTTTTGTAAGTCTCGATATTGATTCAAATCTTTTGCGTCTTTATAATTCTCATACTTCCAAAAAACGCTTCTCAACAAAGAATCTTTCAACATGTTTCTTGTTTCATCTGAAATTTCTTTTTTCTTTGCTTGTTTAAGAACTTTCAATTCTTTTCCAACAAAAATACCACAATATGGTGGAATATAATTTTCCCATGTTGGATGCTTTGCGTATAAAGATTTGGATACAACTAAATAATTGTAATCTCCATAAAAAGACTTTTTATTATCTGTTTTTAAATCCGCTAATGTCACTTTTAATTCATAACATTTAAATACACGATTCGAATCCATTGTCATATAATCAACAATTTCATCCCCTAATCCATCTTTATGAAAACCAATTGTTACTTCTTCACAACCATATTCACGCTTTTTTTTACTTACTTCATCTAAAGCATGTTCTAAATCTAAAGTTTCTTGTGTCTTTGCCATAGTTCTATACTAATTCTCTATCACTGCCTATCATTAATACATTTTGAATTTCATATACACTTCTATCTTCTTCACAAGGAATCATTAAAGTATGACGAAATCTCTTCTGTAATATTTTACGAAAAGCATTTCCTTTTTTCGCATGTGGACCTGCAAGTGCAGTTCCAACATTAACAATATAAAATCCATTTTCTTTTAAGGAATGATAAATCAAATCTGTTTCTTCTTCTGTTCGGCCTTGATCTTTTTTTCCAACAAACGCATCATTGATGATCAAATCATATTTTTTCTCATGTGTTTTCAAATATCGAAAACCATCTTGAAGAATTACATGCATCCGTTTTGATTCTTCATCAGGCAACGTTAATAATCCAAAATACGCATTCGCAACTGAAAGAATATCTTCATTCATTTCCGTGACAGTGATTTCAGAATTAGGATATTCATGCACATAATATTTTGGATACGCAAATCCACCTCCACCAATCAAAAAAGTATCTTGAATGTTTGGTTCAAGTTGAAATACATAAGAAAATCTCTGCATATAAGGAAATACTAAATCATAAAATTTGGATGGTTCTAAATACATCGCAGATTGATATGTTTTATTCACTAACAAAACACAAACTGCTTCATCCTCCAAAACAGTATCTTCAACTTCGATCAATCCATCACTTGTTTTCTTCTTATAAATTACTGTATTAGCCATGCATATATTTTAATACATCTTCCACAATGTTGGAATCAGTCAACATCGTTACATATCCAAGTAACGTATCTGCTTTTCTTTTTAACATTGAAGCATGTGGATTCACATATGTTCTACATTTATATTTTGCGTTCTTTGCTTCTTGGATCAAATTTACTGCACTTGAATTTCCATCTAACGCTAATAAGATAGAATCTCTTCTCTTAAAAATTTCATACGCTATAGACTTATAACTTCCCATCCAACTTGCTTCTATCGCAACACGCACAAAAACATTTTTCTTTTCAATCAACGATAATGTATGTTGATTGATATTCGCTGGAACAAATGCATATACTTCAAATTTATCATGATTATGATCTAATAAATATTTTTCATATGCTTTCATAGAAGAACCAATCACAAATACGATTTGATTTGGATCTGCTTTTTCTAATAATGTATCAATCATTCTACAATACATATCCTGCATTCTTGTTGTATGCATATTATTATTAAAACTACCACCCGCAATAATAACAGCTTTTTTATTCATCGGAATTGGTTTGATTTTATCTTTTAAAACAATCGATGCATCCAATACTTCTTCTTTTGTTTCTTCATTATTTTCTACAACATAATCTTGCATACGCTTCTGATAATAATCACGCATAGATTGATTTGTTAATTGTTTTTGGAGCTGTTGTTGTTTTTGTTTGAAACTATCTTGAGAAGCTTGAATGATTTTCTTTTCAACTGTACACATTTTCTGTAAGTCAGAATTTGTAAGATCCAATAGTTTTTCTAAGCTTAATTGTTCATCAATGCTATTGGTTCCATATAATGCACCACCATCACTTCCTTGTACGCAAGAAATATCATGATGTAAATATTGTTTCAATGGATACTTAGAAACATCTGATAAGTTATTCAAACGAATATTAGATGTCATTTGAAACTCTAATACTACACCTTTTTCTTTGATATAACGCATCAATTCTTTTCCTTTTTGACTAGAAAGATTCGCAGTATATAAACCATGTCCAATACGTACTCTAGGCATTGTTTGATTTTCTAATAAAGAATCTTCTACACAACGAATACTGTTATATACATTATCTTTCAAAGAATCATTTTCTCCAGCATGAATACGCAATACAAAAGAAGGATCTTCACTTGCGATATGTGTTAATTCTTGAATCAAAGGTTTTAGTTCTCGAATATCATTGATTTCTTCACCAACGATATCACTACCCGCAACATATGGATCTTGCATCACACCATACAATGCTTTTAAATTATCTTGATAATCATTACCATGAATTGCATCTCTTACAATTGTGAGTGGAATTCTTCTAAAAGAAGCAAGGAAGCGAATCATAACTCCTGTTTCCTTATAAATCGTTGGCATGACTTGATGTACTTGTTCTAACATATCAATGGATGCTTCTTTTTTTACTAAAGTTGTATCTGAAATTTCAATATAATTTACATCATATTTCTGATACATTCTAGCGATCCACAATAACTTATCTTGAAACAATGTATTGTTTTGATAAACAGGATGCGTTAAATCTTTTTCCATTTGTTTTAAGATAGATACAATATCATAATCAGGAATCTCATCAACATGATGATATTCTACAACATCATCTGCTTGTATACCTTTTGTGAAAACATAACGATATAAATATACTTTTTCAAGGTTTGTAAATACTGCTTGTCCATCTTTCATGACCGCAAGTGAATTTCTGATTTTTGGAATATTATATGCTGCATTTTCAATATTATTTAAAATCAAATCTCTAAAATTGATATATGTATGATCATCAATCTTACGATCTAAATATTTCCCTTGTAAGGAAGAATCTGCATATTGTTTTTCTACTTGTTGTCTTTGTTTCAACAATTGTTCACTTTGTTGTGGTGTACATTTTAACTTTAGTTTTTTAATGTAATACAAAGGATAACGAATTTGGTGTTTGATTCCTAAGGCAATTAACATATCACCTGTTAGATTTGCGTTCATATGTGTATGCAAATCTGTATGAAATTTATTTTCTTTTAAGATAAATGTTTTAACGATTGTCTTTTTAAAATCTAAGTGATAGTTTTTTGTTTGTGACATCAACGTTTTAGAAATTGCAGGTATAGATGCTTTTCTTTCAATTCTTCCATCTGGATAAATATTCGCAATCTTTGTATCCTTTAAATGGAAAATATAAACAAGGTTTCCTTCATCATTGTAATAACATGGAATTTCACCTTGAATGAATTTCAAGCCATTTTCATCATAAGAAATATCTAATTCACACAGTTTTGATAGATTTGTTATTAAATTTCCAGTTGTATGATTTGGTGTCTTCAATTGATAAAATAAATGGTCATTATCTTGATACAAATCAACAATAATATCTTTTTCTTGATCTAAATAAAAATGTGTAAAATACTTCATAATGCCTCCAGTTTTGTGCTATTCTACAACGCCAACTCTAAAAATGAAAGAACAAAATGAAAAGTAGACAAATTTCTATTTTTAGAATTTCATCTACTCATTGTTTCAAATTGAATTATAACGTAATAATGACATTATTCATCCCAAACGTATTCAGATATTCAACAGATTTCGCACTCTTCATTACAACACGAATTCCTAAATTTTTCTCTGGATGTTCAGGATCATATTGAACTGTATTATACTTTTCAACAATATCAAATTTCCTACAATTATCACGTAATCGAATATGAATATCATTATTTTCTATCGCAACAAAGACATCAATAGAAAGTTTTCTTTTACTTGTTTTTGGATTATGTTCAATAATATTACAAGCCATTTCTTCATAACAAAGTGCCACAAACATGGATCTTCTTTCATCTATTCCATGTTGAATACAAAAGTCATGGATTCTTTCTGAAGTTTGAACGATTTGGTCAATGGCATTTTCTCCTGCATCAATTCTACGAACGATTTTATCATTGTCATTGATATTACATTTATTAGGAATTGGAAACATCAATTCAATACCAGATTTTTTACTTTCAATATATTCCAAAACAATTGCGGTAATGATAGTAAGTATAGATGTTACTGGAAATGCAATCCACAAACCATTCACTCCAAATAATTTTCCCAATACAAATATAGAACCAACTAGATAACCAAGTCTGCTCAAAAAACTAAGTAAATTGGAACGCTTAAACTTTTCGATTCCTTGTTCATAAGATTGAATGATTTCACTAAACGCCAATAGTGGTGTATTAATTGCGACACATCGAATTGCGACAATTAAATAAGATCTAACTTGAGGATTATCTTTTACATAAAGTTCAGCAATCGGTCCCGCAAAAATCATTATCAAAATAGCTACAAATACTTCTACACCTAATACTGCTTTTACGTGTGAAGTACGTAATGTTTTAAGTGCATCTTTATTTTTTTCACCCACATATAAAGATGTCAATAAAATCGTAGCTGAACCAATTCCATTTGACATACATTCTATAATTCCAGAAAAATTATTACGCATTGACATTGCACTCATCGCAATATCGCTACCAATCGCAATAACAAATGTATTGACCAAAATTGGTCTGATTGTGTTACAGACACGTTTGATGAATTTTGGTAATCCAATCTTTATCATTTCCATCAAATAACCAATATTACAAGTACGCAAAGATGGGGAAATCACAGGTTTTACGAATAAAGGAATCGCAAGGACGAAAAAACCAACCCATTGTGCGATGCTTGTCGCTAATCCCATTCCAAACATTCCAAGACCAATGTTTGCCGCAACCAAATCCAATATAATATCCAATATCGCAATGACCGCAATGGACCATCCAACAGATTTTGTTTTCCCTTCTGCTTGGGCAATTGGTGTTAATACTGGAACAAAGAATAAGGCAGGAACACCTAAAGAAAGTCCAATCAAATAATTTCTAGCTTCAGGATATAGATCTATGGCATTTCCTCTAGCACCAAGAAATTGTACAACAGGACCACAACCAAAAAACAAGATTACAAACAAGATCAAAGAAAGAATCAAAGATATCATAATGGATGTTGAAAACACACTTTTCGCTTTTTCTTTATCACCTTTTCCAAGAAAATCCACAAATAATTTTTGCGTTCCTAACATGATCATACCAGAAAATACACCAAGAATACTGAAAAATGGTTGAACGATTCCAGAAGCTGCCATAGCTTTACTCCCCAAACAAATACTCGTTACTAAACCATCTATAAATCCTGTTCCTTGTTGTGATAATTCCTGACAAATCATTACGATACAAGTTTCAAAAAAAAGATTTTTTTGAATCAAACTATCTTTATTCTTTTCATTCATTTCCATGATCATTCACCTTTTACTATCCTAAACATCATTATTTTATTCTTTTTCTATCATAATAAAAAGTAGATAATCTTGTTTCATCTACTCTTATTTATAATATTTTACTCGGCATAAAGTTTGCTTGATATTCATATACAAACTTAGATACTTCTGGCATCATAACTGTATATCTTGCGTTATCAGAAAAACACACAAGAATATATTCTCTTCCATCTAAATAAACAATACCACCATCATGATATAGTGCATAGGCACAACCTGTTTTATGTGCGAAAGCTACATCACTTGGCAATCCATTTTGTAACTCTTCATAATCATCACAAGTTTTAAGTATTTCAATCATTTCATCGCATAATTCTGGTGTAGCGACTTCATGACGATATATTTTTTCAAACGCAAGTCCAAGATCTTTCGCACAAGCTTTATTCGCACCACCTGCACTAAAATAGTTTTCACCAGGTTTTAAACCATGTTTTGCCTCTGTATCCAACATTCCCATATCATGTGCTGTTTGTGTAACCATATTGACACCTTTTACACCATTTCCTTCACCTATGGCACACATCAAATTATTAAAAGCTGTATTATCACTAATACGAATCATCAAATCGATCCAATGTTCAATTTGTGGTGTTTTTATTATGATACCGTCACGAATACAATTATAAATCGTAATTAAAGAAGGAACTTTGATCATACAACAAGGATAATATGTATGATCATTCATCACAAAAGATTCATTACTTGTTAGATCTTTAAAGTAAATACTAATATCTCCTCGATACGAATCTAATATATTTTGAATGCCAGATTGAAGATATTCTGTATCAATAGATAATTTACCATTGTCATCAAAGAAACGATCCATTCCATCAATATTATGTCTTCCAGTAACCATCTTACCTTCTTCATCAAAATAAGAGATTTGTTCTTGATCATTGATTTTTAATCGTTTAAATTGGTTGGTTACTAATGCTCCATCTTCATTAAAGAAATATTGATGATTTTGGATTCTTTGTAAACCATGAACCATTTTTCCTTCTTGATCAAAGTAAGATGTTTGTTCAACATCATGATTCTTTACCTGTTCAAATTGATTCATGACCATCGTCCCATCTTCATGAAACAGATATTGTGAACCATTGATTTCTTGTATTCCTATCTTCATGAAACCAGTCGTTTCATCAAAGTAATAATAATTCCCTTCAATCTTTTGTAAGCCATAGACATATTCATGATTATCATTTTTATACATGATTTGTGATGGTTCTTCTTTATTAGATACAAAACCTACTCGATAATATTCTTCAATGATTGGTTTTACATACCAAAAAGCACATCCGCCTATTATTGTTAAAATAAGCAAACTTAAAATAATGAGTCTCCCTTTGTGAACTCTACGTTTCCTTTTTTTCATTTCCTAAAACTCCCTTAATTCCCACATAATATTATAACGAAAAGAAAAGAGGAAAACCCTCTTTTAATATCAATCTTAATTATTTTTATTTAAATCGTATAAGATACGCATTCCTTTATAGGCAATATCTGGATCATATACATCAATTTCATCAGTTTCCTTTGTGATAACTTTTCCTAATCCACCTGTTGCGATAACCAAACAATCTTGTAATTTTAATTCTTTCTTCATTTGTTTAATGATATACTCGACTGTTCCAATATAGCCATAAACAACACCAGCTTGCATGCCTGTAATCGTATTTCCATTTAAAATACTCTTTGGTTTTTGAATTTCAATTTCAGGAAGTTTCGCTGTTTGACTTGTTAAGGCGTTTACTCCAATACCAAGACCAGGAGCGATGACTGTATATTTAAATACACCACTTTCAGAAACATAATCAAATGTCGTAGCTGTACCAAAATCCACAATAATACAAGATTGATGATATGTATGATATGCCATCGCAATATCTACGATTCTATCTGCACCAACTTCTCTAGGATTATCTGTTTGGATAGAAATCCCTGTTTTAATACCAGGTCCTACGATGATTGGTTCTTTATGTAAATATTTCACGATTGCGGAATTTAAAGAATACATGATCTTTGGTACAACGGATGAAATAATAACTGCTTCAATATCTTTATCTGAAATATTTGTTGTATCCATTAATTCTTTGATACATAGTCCAAACTCATCAGATGTTCGAGGTGTTTTCGTTGTTAATCGAAAAGAACCAATCACATCATTTCCTTGCATCAAACCAAGTGATATATTTGTATTTCCTACATCAATTGTCATTAAAATATTCATCTTATTTTCCTCTTAAACAATTCTCAAATATTCTCATTGAAGTATCATATTTGGATAATCTACCAAATGATATTTCTTGATCTTTACTAATCAAAGTAACGATATTTGTATCTGTTCCAAAACCTGCACCTTCTTGTTTCAAATTATTCGCAACAATATAATCACAATTCTTCTTCACTAATTTTTGTTTTGTACGTTCTATGACATCTTCTGTTTCCATAGAGAAACCAATTAAGATTTGACCTTCTTTTTTGTTTTCTCCAAGTGTTTTTAAAATATCTTGTGTACGTTTGAGTGCGATATTCATATCGCCATCTGTTTTATGAATCTTATTATCCGCAACTTCAATTGGTGTATAATCCGCAACTGCTGCCGCTAAAATCAAACAATCATTTTCTGCTTGTCTAGAAAGAACAGCTTGTGCCATATCCGATGCACTTGTTACATGTACCATATCAACATCGCGAATATCATTTAAAGCTGTAGTACCTGTCACTAACGTAACAGAAGCACCTAAATTTCTCGCAGCTTTTGCCAAACAATAACCCATTTTACCAGTGGAATGATTTGTAATCATACGAACAGGATCAATGGCTTCACATGTAGGACCAGCAGTAATCAATATCTTTTTTCCACTTAAGTATTTATCAGTTACTAACATTTGTTTTATGTAATCTTCAATTTCTTTTGGCTCTGGTAATCTTCCACTACCAACATCTCCACAAGCTAAATATCCCGAATCACTTTCAAACACTTCCATACCATAACTTCTACATTTCTTTAAGTTATCTTGTGTAATTGGATTCATTAACATCTGCGTATTCATTGCCGGAACAATTAATTTTGGACAATTTGCCGCAAGAAATGTTGTAGTTAACATATCATCTGCAATTCCATTGGAAACTTTCGCAATCACATTCGCTGTCGCTGGAGCAATCACAAATAAATCTGCTTTTTTCGCTAAAGATACATGATGTACATCCGGTGTGTAATCAATTGTAAACATATCTGTTACAACTTTATTCGCACTTAATGTTTGAAAAGTTAATGGTGATACAAATTCTTCTGCTTCTTTACTCATTAAAACATGTACATCATAACCTTGTTTCTTTAAACTAGAAACCAAATAACAAATCTTATAAACTGCAATTCCACCCGTCACTCCAATGAGGACGCATTTTTTATCATTCATTTTTAATTCCCATCCTATCTACTTTTGAAGATAAAGCTTTCGTTAATACAGGTATTACTATACCCGCAAGTATCGTTTCTAAAATTCCATTTGTTGTAATCGTTGCGATAAATGCAGTCGCTAATGCGCCCGTTGTAATACTTAATGCATCCGCATAAGGTTGCGCAAAGAATACCCAAATACCACCTAAAACAAGTAATGTATGTAAAAATGTATTTAGAATTGCCGCAATCATTGCGGATAAAGATTCTTTGTTTGTCTTTCTTACAATGAAACGATAAACCATTCCTGATAACCATCCTAATAGGATTCTAGGAACAAAGGCAATCACTAAAGAAAAGAAGTTGCCGCTCATGTTACCAATTTGTACAAATGGTGTAAATACAAATGAAGTAATCGTTGGTTCAAATGTTGCTCGTAAAAAAGAAGTCAATCCAAATACAAATCCAATTTCTGCACCAAACTTTGGTCCAATGAGTACACCTGCTAATATTACAGGTAAATGCATCGTTGTAATGCTTAATGCCCCTACTGGAATATATCCAATTGGTGTTAAAGCCATAATAACTTCAATTGCGACAAAAAAAGCCGCCAAAGTAAGCTGCTGAATACGTTTTTTTGAACTGTTCATGTTTTTCTCCTCCTGCCGTTCTTTTTCAGATACAGCGAATCTATAACAGATCTATTTACTAAAATTCTTGAAATCTATGTCCTAAGATCATAGTTTCTTTTAGCTTATTTATTATAAACTTTTGTGAAAATAAAAACAAATAGCATAAGCTATTTGTTAGAGTACTGTTGAATCAATCTGTTCATCACTCATGAAAAGATATTGAATATCTTTTGTATCACAAGTAACTTCAGATTCTTTCACAAGACGAAATCCTTGATATTGAAATTGTGGTGTTGTTGCACAAGAAACAAACGTATATCCATCTTTCTCTAAATTTTCAGCCGCAAAGATCACACCTTTTGGAATCACAACCATTGCGGATTCATTTCTTTCTAAATGCATTCCTAGATCTGCATATATTACTTTTCCATTAGAATCAATCATTGTAATACGCATGCCACAACCTTCGTGGTAATACCAAATTTCGTCACAATCAATGACATGAAAATGAGAAATATCACTTTGATCTAATAAGAAATAAATACTACCACCTGTTTCTCTTGTATCAGAATACATAAATGGTGCTGTATATACTTCACTAAAATATCCACCTTCTGGATGTGCTTGTAAGGCATAACTTTCAATTAATTCTTTACTTCTATTCATTGGAACCTCCTACTAAATTATTGACCCAAATCCTTTTATGAACTAAGAATAATCCTAACACAACTTTATAAAGATCAACCAACGAAACACTCAAATACATCAATTGTATAGGCAATTGCGTAAAGTGTGCTAAACAATACGCTACTGGAAAACTCACTACCAATGTACCAACAGAATCAAATAAGAAAGTAATGATCGTTTTTCCACCACAACGCATCGTAAAATAACTTGCGTTATATAACGCAGATATCCACATTGTTAAACCACCAAATCGTAACATCAAAGTCGCAACACTTTTTACAGATTCACTTGTTTGATATAAATTCGGAAAAAGTGGAGCCGTCAACAATAATGTTGTTCCAAAACAAATCGCAATCATTAATGTAAACGCAATCATCTTACGATCTGTATCAACTGCTTCTTCTATTCTTCCAGCTCCTAAATGATGTCCAACTAAAATCGAAATACTATCTCCCATCGCAATATTCGATACAAAGAATAAATTTGTAATCGTGGAAGAAATATTATATGCCGCTAATGCATCAATTCCTCTTGTTGAATAACATTGTGTAATCATTGCTTGACCAATAGACCATAATAATTCATTCAAAACAAGTGGAAATCCTCTAACACAAATTTCTTTCACCAAAGAAAGTGGAATGGAAAAACCATGAAATAAACCTTGATAAAACGGAAATCTTTCACGATTCATCAATGCGAAAATAATGATAACCAATAATTCCGCAAATCTAGAAATAACTGTCGCAATCGCAGCACCTGTAGGCCCTAAAGCTGGAAAACCTAACAAGCCAAAAATAAGAATACTATTACCAATAAAATTCACAAGTACCGCTGTAACACTAGCAATCATTGGAAGTCTTGTTTCACCTGATTCACGCATAGAAGAAGAAATACTTTGTGATAAGGCAAAAGGAATAAAACCAATTGTCATCCAATGAATATAATGCAAAGCATATTCCATTGTTTTAGCGATATCAGATGCATTATCTTGTTCTGCATGCATAAATAATCCAATCAATTTATCACCAAATAAATCAAATACCAAAACAAATATAATCGCAATCAACGTTTCAACAATCATTTTAAAACGAAGACAATGTCTAACACCATCTGTATCATGCTTTCCAGCAAATTGTGCACCAAAAATACTAGAAGCAGAAACTGAACCAAATATCGCTAAATTAAAAACCGTTATGATTTGATTGGAAACAGAAACACCACTCATCGCTAGCGTACCGGTTTGACCAACCATGATATTATCCAACATGTTCACAAAACTTGTAATCAATTGTTGAATCAATAAAGGTATCGCAACAACCAATACCATTTTATAAAAGTTTTTATCCCCTAAATATTTCTTCATAACACCTCATATAAAAAACATTAGTTTCTTCAACTAATGTTTATATTTTATTACAATCCATATACTTTTGAAAACAACGGATACATATTACTTTTTATATTATGTGCTGTCATAATAATAGTCATATCTTTTACTTCAAGAACTTTTGTTAGAATATCTTGAATGTTATTTTGATCTATTGCCGAAAAGCTTTCATCTAATATCAATGTTTTTTTATTTGATAATAATGCGCGTCCTAAACATATTCTCTGTTTTTCTCCACCCGAAATATTAGATCCTTGATCCTCTATTATAAAATCTAAATCTCGATGACATCTCTCAAAAAATTCTTCCAAATTTAAATATTCAAGTATATTGAATAATATAGAATCTTCTATATTTTGCCCCATTGTTAAATTATTTCTGATAGTATCATTAAAAACATGTGCATCTTGTTGCATATAAATCAATTGATTGAAATATTGACGATAATCCAATTTATTGCGCTCAATACCATTCAATTGTATATTTCCATTATATTGATAATTATTATGGAATAAAGCTTCTGATACTCCCGACGACTAAAGTCGCGGGTTTCTAAACTACACTGGGTTCTCGTTCCTTACAAGAGAAACGCCTAGTCCAGTTTCGCTTAGATGGGATATTCTATCTTGCTAGAAGATATGCTTCTTTG
>CAVLCI010000017.1:0-25739 GCA_963661415.1 Bifidobacteriaceae bacterium
AAATGATGAATCAAGATCGTATTTTAGAAGTATCTGATGCATTTTGGAATGCAATGGAAAAAGCAGATGAACAAGGAATGAGAAAATATGCAAATGAAGATTGTAGATTTGTGCATATTGGTATTGCATGTGATTTAGATAAAGAAATATCATTTTATACAACAGGTTCTTTTCAACCTACAAATCTTGTATTTCATTCTAAAGATGTTCAAACATACGAAAATCTAGGAGTTGTATTAACAGATTTTGATTATAGTTTGTTGTTGGATGGAAAAGAAACAACACATCATTTTATGGTGACAGAAGTATATGATTTGAATTGTAAATTGGTTCAATTCAGTTTTATAGCTTTATTGCACTAAATAATGTTAAATGACTTTTAAATCTCATGGTGATAAAATGAATTCATTCATTGGAGGAATTATGGAACAGTTAGAATTTAAATTTGATACACAATTATTGATTGATGGACATGATCTAGATGAAGATAAGATCAATGATTACATCACAGAACATTTTAAAGGTGATTGTTTACTTGTTGTTGGTGATGATACTTTAATCAAAATTCATTTCCATACAAATGAACCATGGCAGATTCTTGAATATGGTCAATCGATTGGTGATATCTACGATGTTGTTGTAGAAAATATGCAAAGACAAGAAGAAGGTTTAAAAGGATAATAAAAACACGGCTTATTAAAGTCCGTGTTTTTTTAATAATTCATTCATGATTTTTGGATATTTTTCAATTGGGAAAGAATGCATTGCGTAGAATTGTTTTCCATAATCTGCAAGATATCCATGTAACCAAACTCCCATGCAGATGGCAGTAAATACATCGGTTGTTAGTGTTAATAATCCTACGATGATGCCTGTTAATAAATCGCCAGAACCAGCTTGTGCGAGAGCTTGATTGCCTGTTTCATTGATATAGAGATCACCATTTGGTGAAGTAACAATTGTATTTGGTCCTTTTAATACAACATAGACTTTGTGTTTTTGTGCAAATTCTAATGCGTATTCAATCTTACGATCTTGAATGACTTCAATTGGTTGATTACATAAAGAAGCAAATTCTCCTAGGTGTGGTGTTAGGATAATTGGGCAATGTACAAAACGTAATACCCATGTATTATGTACAAGTAATCTTAAAGCTTCTGCATCTAATACAACTGGTTTTGTGGATTCTTGTAGGATCTTATCCATACATTCTGTTTTTCTGGATAGTTTTGTAGCACCAGATCCAAACGCAATCGCTTTGGCATCTTGAATCAAAGGCCCTAATTCTTTTTCCCATGTTTCATGACCGAATGGATGAAATACAGGTGTGATATGTTGTGAGGCAACAATATTGTAGATTTCGTCTGGTAATCCAACATTGATGTATGGTGCTCCGACAGTTTTAGCTCCAATGATATTCAGACTTAAAGCACCTGCTGTTCCATATCCTCCACCAACGATTAATGTTTTTCCATATGTTCCTTTATAAGCTGTTTCACTTTTCTTTGGGAAGAATTGGAAAAATAGTTTTTCATTCATTTCGTGATATTTTGTTTTTATTTCGTGTTTCAAATTTAAATCGATACAAGTACATTGTTGAAATAATCCATGTTCTTTTTTTAGTAGATGAAATGGCTTATAACATTCAATTGCGAGTGTTAATGAGGAATGTAATGTATCAATATCATAATGGCCACTATCACATTCTGCACCACTATTGATATCAATGGACCAAATAGTCTTATTTGATTGATTAATGATTCGAAATATCTTTTTAATTTCTGGCTTTAATTCTCCATGAAAAGAAAATCCATACACAGCATCTATAATCAAATCGGCTTCTTTGATGTATGTTTCATCAAAAGTATGAATGAAATTAGAAGAAATAGAATTTGATGCATATATTGCTTCTATAGATTTTGGCTTTCCATCAATTTGTAGAATATTGAAAGAATATTCTTTTAGGTAATGAGCGATGGTATAACCATCTCCACCATTATTACCATTTCCAACAAGAATAACGATCTTAGAATTTGGTTGAAAACTCTCTCGAATTTTATTTGCGATAGCTTTTCCAACCATGTTCATCAATTCTTGTGCACAATAGCCAGATTCTTCTTCTAGTTTTTTCATCTCATATTTATTAACAATCATAAAAGCGACTTTCTCTATTTAATATTATCATGAGAAGATTGATATCTGTGAAATATTTTTCATTCTTATTGATTAATATGCTATAATTTGTGTATTAAAGGGAGGTATTGATCATGCCAGCAAAGAAAACTGTAAGCACTGAAACAACTGCTACAGAAAAGAAAACTACAGTGAAAGAAACTGTTAAAAAAGAAACACCAGCTAAAAAAGCTGCAACTAAGAAAACAACAAAAAAAGAAGCTGCTGAAGTAAAAGTTGAAGAAACAAAGAAAGCTCCTGTTAAAAAAGCTGCTACAAAGAAAGAAACAGTAAAGAAGGAAGCTACACCAAAGAAGACAACAACTAAAAAAGCTCCAGCAAAGAAAGCTGCTGCACCTAAGAAAACTGCTACAAAGAAGGCAGTAAAGAAGGAAGCTGCTCCAGTTGTAAATAAAAAGTCTGCAAAGGATTATGAAGATATCATCAATTGGAAGAAGGGTGAAGCACACGCTATGGATTGGCTTTATATTGAAGTCAATGCAGGTGATCTTTTGACAGAAGTTGAAGCAGGTGTTGATAACTTATCCGCAACATGTGAAGCAATTCTGAATTGTATGTTGGAAGGTGATAGTTTTATTGTTGAACCAACAGAAGCTGATAAAGTGAATTCTTCATTAACAGTTCGTTATTACTGTGATAACTTATCTGAAGATCGTAAGAAATATTTTGAAAGATAATTAAAAACATTATATGAATGAAAGATTGTAGTAACAAAGTTATTACAGTCTTTTTTTGTTAGAAAAGATTGATTTTATAGGTATGAAAAGGTATTATGAATGCAATGAAAATAAAAGAGATTAATCAATATTTTTATTATTACTTTAGATGATGAGGGTGATGAAAGATTGCCCGTTTTATAGTGAATAGGCATTATCTAAGTGACGAGTGAAATCAACCATATGGATAATGCCATATGGTTTTATTTTAAAGGAGAAGAGAAGATGGAAATTGTAATGCATGCGAAAAGTAAAACATATCCAATTTATTTAGAAAGAGGCGTATTACAGAAAGCATCTAAATATATCGGAAATAAAGGTAGAGTGTTTATTATTTCAGATGATGGTGTTCCACAAAAATGGCAAAAGATGCTAAGTGATCAATATCCAAATGCTTCCATGTATGTGTTTCAAAATGGAGAAGCACATAAAAACTTTGATACATTACAAGAAATATTAAAAGCAATGCAAAAAGCACATGTCTCTAGAAAAGATACTGTAATTGCCTTGGGCGGTGGCGTTGTTGGTGATATGGCAGGTTTTGCGGCTGCTATCTATATGAGAGGCATTCATTATGTCAATATTCCTACAACTTCTTTATCACAAATTGATTCTTCTATTGGTGGTAAAACAGCCATTGATTTCAATGATGTAAAAAATTGTGTCGGTGCTTTTTGGCAACCTGAACTTGTTTTAGTAGATCCTGAAGTATTAGAAACGTTAACAGAGCGTCATTATCATAATGGGCTTGCGGAAGCAGTGAAAGAAGGATTGATTAAGGATCCAAAGCTATTTGAAATCTTTGAGAAAGAGGATTATCAACAACATATTGATGAAATCATTGAACGTTGCTTGAATATCAAAAAAGATATCGTGGAACATGATGAAAATGAAACGGGTGAAAGAAAATTATTGAATTTTGGACATACCTATGGACATGGTTTTGAATCTTATTTTGGAATGAATGGATATTATCATGGAGAATGTGTTGGGCTAGGAATGTTACAAATTCTTAATAATCAAGATATCAAAGAAAGATTGATCAAAGTATTAGAGAGATTACAATTACCAACTTCTTGTGAGTATGATGCAAAACAAGTGTTTGAATTGATGAAGAATGATAAGAAAGCGGATCATGATCATATTTCAATCGTTCAAGTAGATGAAATTGGAAAAGGTTATATTGAAGATTGGAATATGGAAAAAGTTTGGAGAAAATTAAAATGAAAAATACATTTGGAAATAATATAACAATTACTTTGTTTGGAGAGTCACATGGTCCATCCATTGGTGTAGTCATGGATGGTGTGCCTAGTGGTGTGAAAATTGATACTGATTTGATGGCACGCATGATGAATCAAAGAAAAGCACAAGGTACGATTTCTACAGGTAGACAAGAAGATGATATTCCTGAAATCTTATCAGGTGTAAAAAATGGATATACAGAAGGTACACCAATTGCGTTGGTCATTCCGAATAAAAATGTACATTCCTCTGATTACAATGCATTAGAAAACATTGCACGACCTGCACATGCAGATTATGCAGGACATATAAAATATTGCGGTTATGAAGATGCAAGTGGAGGAGGCCATTTCTCCGGCCGTCTAACTGCACCTATTGTCGCGGCAGGAGCAATTTGTATGAGTATGTTGAATCAAAAAGGTATTTATATTGGAACACATATTCAAAAGATGATGCAGATTGAAGATCGTCCATTTGATGAAACAAACCTTTATGATGATATTCAAACATGTAATCAAAAAAACTTTTCTGTTTTAGATGATTTGAAGGGCGAAGAAATGATTGCACTAATCAATCAAGCAAGAAGTCAAAAAGATTCTGTTGGAGGAATTTTAGATACCGCAATTATAGGTATGCAAGCAGGAGTTGGAGAACCTGAATTTGATTCTGTTGAATCTCTGTTATCGCATGCATTATTTTCGATTCCTGCTTGTAAAGGTGTTGTATTCGGAAGTGGTTTTGAATTTGCAAATATGTTTGGTTCACAAGCAAATGATGCTTTTTGTATGAAAGATGAAGTTGTTTCAACAAAAACAAATCATAATGGTGGTATTAATGGTGGTATTACAAACGGAATGCCAATTCGAATTCAAACGGTTTTTAAACCAACACCATCCATTGCGAAGTCACAGAATACAGTTAATTTTGAAACGAAAGAAAATGTTGAAATTGAGATTCAAGGAAGACATGATCCTGCAATCATACATCGTGCTAGGGTTGTTGTTGATGCAATGTGTGCAATTACATTAGTTGATTTATTGATTACACGATATGGTGAATTATATTTTACGGAAGGTAAATAATATGGATATTCATTTTTCTAAATCAAATATTAAAAATAACGCAATTGTAACTTTGCCATCTTCAAAATCACTTTCTCATAGAGCACTTATTACTGCTGCTTTAGCGAAAGGGACATCATATATTCATGGTGTGTCTTCAAGCAAAGATATTCAAGCTACGATATCTGTTTTAGAACATCTAGGTGTTGTTTTTGAACAAAAAGATAATACGATTATTGTTCATGGAAATGGTGGGAAATTACAATATGATCAAGAAATATTAGATTGTAATGAATCTGGTAGTACACTTCGTTTTATGATTCCATTAGCTGCTTTATGCAATGAATTAATTTCATTTACAGGACATGGAAGATTGATGGAGAGACCACAATCTGTTTATGAGTCTTTATTTGAAGAAAAGCAGATTTTATTTAAAAAGGAAAATTCTATTTTAAATGTACAAGGTCCTTTAAAAGGTGGCGAATTTACAGTGCATGGGGATGTCTCTTCACAATTTATTACTGGTTTGTTATTTGCGCTACCTTTATGTAATCAAGATAGTGTAATTCATATTGTTCCACCATTTGAATCTGCCTCTTATATTACATTAACAATTGATGCATTAAAAAAAGCGGGCATTCAAATTGAACAAAATGGATTGGATTTTTATGTTCCGGGAAATCAGAACTATCAGCCAATTGATTGCACAGTAGAAGGGGATGATTCCCAAATGGCTTTCTTTTGTGAACTGGCATTAACACAAAATAAAGATGTAAGAATTCTAAATTTAAATCATGATTCGCATCAAGGAGATCATGTAATTTTAGATTTTGTGAAACAAATGGGTGCAGATATAAAAGAAATTGAAAATGGTTATCAAATCATTCCAAATCAATTACACGCAACAACCATTTCGTTAGCTGACTGTCCAGATTTAGGACCTGCTTTATTTGCACTAGCGACACAATGTGAAGGAACAACAACCTTTGAACATTGTGAACGCTTAAGAATCAAAGAAAGTGATCGTATTGCCGCCATGGAAGAAGAACTTAGAAAGTTAGGGTGTGAGATTCATTCTGATGATGGAACAGTAATCGTCAATGGTCCAACAGTTTTAAAAAGAAATGTTACTTTACAAGGACATAACGATCATCGAATTGTAATGGCTTTAAGCATACTCGCGTTATTAACAGATGATGTAGTAATACAAGGGTGTGAAGCAATCCAAAAAAGTTATCCTCAATTTTTTGATGACTTAAAGAATATGGGAGTAAATTATGATTGATAAGAATACAGTTTTTGCGGTAATCGGATTAGGTGTTTTAGGTGGAAGTTACGTGCAAGGGTTAAGTCGAAAAGGATATTCTTGTGTTGGAATTGATATTGATGAAAACGCACTTGATTACGCAAAAGAAAAGGGTTGGATCACTAAAGGTAGTACAGATCCAAAAGATGTAAAAGATGCAGATGTTGTAATTTCTTGTTTATATCCAAAAACATTTGTGAAGTGGATGGAAACAAATCAAAAATATATCAAAAAGAATGCAATCTTAACTGATGTTACAGGTGTAAAAAGAAATATTATTCATAATATCAATGCGATATTAAGAGAAGATATTGAATTTATTGCGTGCCATCCGATGGCGGGTAAAGAATATAAAGGTATCTTATATGCAGATGCAGATAAATTTCATAACGCAAACTTTATTATTGTACCTACAGAAAAAAATTCTAATAGAGTAATTGAATTTGCGCATGATTTAGCTGAAATCTTAGAGTTTTCTACCATTGCGGAATTGTCTGCGGAAGAACATGATCAGATGATTGGCTTTTTATCACAACTAACACATGTTATTGCGGTATCTTTGATGAATGTAACGGATAATACACATTTAGTAGAATATACAGGTGACTCTTTTCGTGATCTAACAAGAATTGCTGAAATCAATGAATCGATGTGGCCAGAATTATTTGTTGAAAATAAAGATTATTTATTGAAAGAAATCAATTCTTTTGAAAATGAATTAAATCGCATGAAAGAAATGATTCAAAATGAAGATTATGATGGTTTGAAACAAAAGATGATTCAATCTACACAGAGAAGAAAAAAGTTTAATCGTTGAAATATCAATGTTATAATCAAATGGTTATGAAAAAGAAAGAAATTAAAATTTTAATTGGAATTGTTATTGTGGCAATCCTTTGTATTGTTGGATTGAAAGTGTTTTTGACACCAGGTGAAACGACAGATTCAAATGCTGCACCAAGTGAAAAAGCAGAAGGAATCTGGGTTGCGGTCATACATAATCAAGAAGTTGAGAAATGGTTTGATTCTGGAGTTGATGCAGAATATACCGTAACTGGTGATTATGGAGAGATGACAATTGAAGTTAAAGATGGTAAATGGCATGTTGAGGAAGTGGAATGTCCAAACCATACATGTGAAGGTATGGGATGGGATGATGGTAATGGTATTATGCCTATTACTTGTATTCCAAATGGTATTATGATTGCATCTCAAGAGTTAGCGGAGAATTATTTATTAAATGAATAAGAAGGTAAAAAGATTTACATATTTAGCTTTATTGTCCGCAATGGCCATAACATTAAATTTAATGGAAACTGCAATGCTTCCACCAATGTTTGGTATTTTTAGAGTAGGTCTTGCGAATATCATTTCTCTAGTGACGATTCGTATCCTAGGTATCAAAGAAATGATCATTGTGAATGCGATGCGTGTCATGATTGGGAATTTGATGAGTGGTAGATTTTTAGGATCTTCGTTTTGGATTTCGTTAGGTGGCGTAGTTTTGAGTAGTATCGTACTTATCATTATGGATAAGTTACATTCTTCTATGATGTTTTCTTCTGTGATGTCCGCAATTGCACATAGTGTTGGACAAGTATGTGTTGTTGCTTTCTTTTATATGACAGCCTATATTGCGGTCATTTTACCATACTTTCTATTACTATCTGTTCCTACAGGGCTATTAACAGGATTTATTGCGAAAGTAACATCAGATCGTATTCAACCATTAAGAAAAAACAATTCATGAAAAGGGATTCAGATGAATCTCTTTTTTCATGAAATAACAAAAAAAGTCATCGTGAGGATGACTTTTCAGGCAGGGGCAGAGAGAATCGAACTCCCATCAGCGGTTTTGGAGACCGATGTACTACCATTGTACGATGCCCCTATAAAATAAAAGTGACGAGTACGGGATTCGAACCCGTGAGTGCCGCCGTGAAAGGGCGGTGTGTTAAGCCGCTTCACCAACTCGCCAGTGCTCAAATAATATACCATAGCTGAAAGTGATATGCAACCTTTTTTTAATAAAAGTTATTTTTGTGTACAAATAGAAAAAAAGCACATTTACATGTGCTTTTTCAGTGACGAGTACGGGATTCGAACCCGTGAATGCCGCCGTGAAAGGGCGGTGTGTTAAGCCGCTTCACCAACTCGCCAGTGCTTTATTAGTATATCACTTCTAAAAATTAATGCAATACTTTTTTTAACGCAATGCGTAAAAATCTGTATATTTTTTAAAAGCAGATGGAATAGCTCTTGTAGATAATTCTGTTTTATTCAATAACAGATAGTTTTCTTTTTCTAAGGATTCGATTTGTTCTACTGTTATTTCATAAGCATGCATATGCCATTCTAAATGTGTGAATATGTGTTTAGCGTCTGGGAGTTTTTTGATTTTTAATGGATGAATATTTTGGCTTTCAAGAAGTGTAATAATCTCTTTTCTTGTTAGAAATGAATCAACACCTATGAATTCATACATTCCAGCTAGTAATCCTGATTGAGGACGTTTGTGGATCAAGAAACGTTCGCCATCTCGAATCATGAATAATGTTCGATTAATAATCTTTCGTTTGTTTAAGGCACTGCGATAAGGAATGCTATCTGTTTTATCATGAAGATGTGCTAAACAATATTGTTGAATTGGACAGCTATCACATTTAGGTTTTCCATTAGGTACACAGATGACTTCTCCAAGTTCCATACAACCTTGATTGAAATCTGAAGAAAAGAATGGATTTTCTTGTAGAAAAGAATCGATGATTTTTTCGATATTGTTTTTTGTTTTTGTATCTCGAATATCCTCTGTGATTTCAAAGATTCTTGTGAAGATACGTAATACATTTCCATCCACTGCTGAATGTGGTTTATGATACGCAATAGATGAGATTGCACCTGCAGTATATGGGCCAATTCCTGGTAGTTGAATTAATTGATTATATTCTTGAGGGAGTTTTCCATTATATTGTTCTACTAGAATTTTTGCACATTTCTTTAAATTTCTTGCGCGTGAATAATATCCTAATCCTTCCCATACACGTAGTAATACATCATCATTGGCTTTTGCTAAATCTTCTATTGTTGGGAAAGTTTCTTTGAATAAATAAAATTTTGGCTTTACTGCTTCGATACGTGTCTGTTGTAACATGATTTCAGAAAGCCATACATCATATGCATTTCCAGTATCTCTCCATGGTAAACTTCTTTTATTTTGTTGATACCAAGTTACTAAGTTGTTTCCTAATGTTTGATTGATTTTGTTCATGATGATTATTATAGTAAAGTTGTAGATTGATTCCAAATGTTCTATACTTTATTTTGCAAGTGCGAGTGTAATTCAATGGTAGAATGTCAGCTTCCCAAGCTGAATACGCGGGTTCGATTCCCGTCACTCGCTTTTTATGTTTTCGTCGTCATTTAACATTGGAATAACACTAGTTCTTCCGTAATCTATCTTTTTGGATAGATTCTTTTTATAGGATAGATTCTGATCATAATGCATTGCGAAAACGGTTGAGTATAGAACATCTAAAATATAATGCGTTGATATATTAGATGTATAATTGGCAATCTTTGATACGATTTTTTCTCTTGTACTTAAAGGTAGCCAACAATAACATGCTTTGGACAATGCGTTATCTCCAATGGATGTGATAGCGATGGTTGGATATCCTTTGATTCTGAGCTGAGTAGCTAAATGAATTAATTCTATTGTTTCTCCTGAATACGAAATAAAAATAGAACAAACATTTGGATTGCTTGCTTCGAAAAAGAATGTATATTCTTCTGGATTCGAAACAACATTTACGTGCTTTCCAATAGATAACATTTTCATTTTGAAATCGTGTGCAACTTCAATTGAAAATGTAATTCCAAATATATTAATAATAGAATGTGTGGCAATTGCTTCGGTTGCCTTATAGAGTTGTTCTTCTTGAATTAATGATTTGGTATCTAAAATTGATTCTGAAAGAAGTGTAGAAATATTATCCGCAATCTTCATAAAAGAATCTTCTTTATGAAATGGAACATTTGGATCAACATGATGGAAGTGTGTATTGAGATATCTTTGTTCTTCAATACATGCGGTTTTCAACTCTTTCCAACCATGATATCCAAGTTTTTGTGCTAAACGAACGGTTGTGGAATTAGATGTGAAGGTGTGAGATGAAATATCGGTAATCGATATTTTGCTAATTTCATTCATGTGATCTATCAAATATTGAGCAACTGTTTTTTCATTTGTGGTAAGAGATTTTAAATAACTTAATTGTTGGATGATTAACATACTTGTATTTTATCAAAAAATGGGTTTATTTTGGAAAAAATTTCCTAAAATCAAACGAAATCAAATGATTTTTTTGGATGTATTTCCAAGAAATAACAGAATCATGGAAAAATATTAGACTGTCATTTATGATTTTTTTGGTAAAAAAAGGAGGAGATGTTTATGTTATCAAATGATTTTTTATGGGGTGGTGCTGTTGCGGCACATCAAATTGAAGGTGGCTTGTGCGATGGAAAGGGATTAAGTGTTTCTGATGTTATGACAGGTGGAACAAAAGATACACCTAGAGTGATTACAGAAACAGTTGAAGAAGAGAAATATTATCCAAATCATGAAGCAAGCGATTTTTATCATCATTATAAAGAAGATGTTAAATTGATGGCTGAAATGGGATTTAAGTGCTTTAGAACTTCGATTGCTTGGACACGTATTTTTCCAAATGGTGATGAAACAGAACCAAATGAAGCTGGTTTGAAATTCTATGATGATTTATTTGATGAATTGCATCATTACGGAATTGAACCAGTGATTACATTATCACATTTTGAAATGCCTTTATATTTAGCACAACATTATAATGGTTGGTTAAATCGAGAAATGATTGATTTCTTTATGAAATTTGCGAAAGTTTGTTTTGAAAGATACAAAGGAAAAGTAAAGTATTGGATGACTTTCAACGAAATCAATAATCAAGCAAACTATCATAATGATATCTTTGGTTGGACAAATTCTGGTGTTATTTATTCAGAACAAGAAAATCCTGAACTTGCGATGTATCAATGTGCACATCATCAATTTGTTGCATCTGCTAAAGCAGTTACATTGGGACACGAAATTGATCCTGAAAATAAAATTGGTTGTATGATTGCGATGGAACCAGTATATGCTTTGACTTCTAATCCAGATGATATTCAATGTGCATTAGAATGTGCACATGAAAGATTCTTCTTTTCAGATGTACAATGCAGAGGTCATTATCCAAACTATGCATTAAAAATGTTTGAAAGAAAAGGATATGATATTGGTATGAAAGAAGGAGATGCCGAAATCTTAGAAAAAGGAAAATGCGATTATTTAGGCTTCTCTTATTACATGTCTATGACAGTTTCTGAAGATACAAAAAAAGATATCAAAGATAGCAGTAGTGAAATGAATGAACATTTTGTAATGAATCCATATTTGAAGGCAACAGAATGGGGATGGACAATTGATCCTAAGGGATTGAGAATTATGTTGGAACAATTGGATGAAAGATATGAAATGCCTTTGTTTATTGTAGAAAATGGTTTTGGAGCAATTGACCATTTAGAAAATGGAACTGTACATGATCAAGATCGTATCAATTACTTAAAAGAACATATTCAACAAATGAAACTTGCAGTAGAACAGGATGGTGTAAAACTACTTGGATATACACCATGGGGATGTATTGATGTTGTATCTTTTACAACAGGTGAATATCGCAAGAGATATGGTTTTATTTATGTAGATAAAAATGATGACGGTTCTGGTGATTTTCAAAGATATAAGAAAGATAGCTTTGAATGGTATAAAAAAGTTATCGCATCAAATGGTGAGGAATTAGAATGACACAAACAAAAGATATGACAATTGGAAATCCATCGAAGTTAATTGTTGGATTTGGATTACCTTTATTGGTTGGAAATATTCTACAACAACTTTATAACATGGTTGATACAATCGTTGTAGGAAGAGGAATTGGTGTAAATGCTTTGGCTGCAGTAGGAGCTACAGGTTCCATTAACTTTTTGGTACTTGGATTTATTATGGGAATGGCACAAGGGGTATCTATTCTTGCATCTCAATTCTTTGGTTCAAAAGATTATCGTAGATTAAGACAATCGATTACGATGAGCATTTATATTTCCGTTGTTGTATGTATTGTTGTGACAATGCTTTCATTGATTTTTATACGTCCACTGTTATCTTTGATGGGAACACCTGATAATATCTTAGATGATGCAGTAAGCTATATTCGTATTATCTTTCTCGGAATTACAATTTCGTATGCATATAATTTCTTTTCGGGAATCTTAAGAGCGGTAGGAGATTCTAGAAATCCTGTAATTGCGATGGTGATTGCGTGTGTTGTAAATATCGTATTGGACGTTTGGTTTGTGATGGGGTTGAAGATTGGTGTAGAAGGAGCTGCATATGCAACGGTCATCGCGCAAGCTTTTTCGGCAATCTATTGTTTGATTAGTTATTTGAAAATTGAAGAAACAAAGATTCGTAAAGATGATTGGAGAATGAATTTTCAATTATTGAAAGAATCATTTGTGATCAGTCTTCCTGTAGCTATTATGAATTCTATTACTGCAGTAGGTGTCATGGTCTTACAAGCAGGTGTCAATACATTTGGAACGGAACATATTGCGGCATATTCTGCATCTAATAAAATCATGATCGTATTAGAAACGATTGGAAGTACATTCGGTTATGCTTGTTCTACATTTGTTGGGCAAAATCTTGGTGCTAAGAAAATGGATCGTATTTTAAAGGGAGTGAATCAGATTGCATTAGTTATGGGTATCTTCCATGTGTTGTTAGGAATTGGGATGATGTTTGTGACAAGATGGATCTTAATGATGATGATTGGTGCAGATCAAGTTAATGTAGTTGATTATGGTATGCAATTTATGCGTATCAATTATCTATTTATCGCAGTTTTATCGATATTGTGGATTTATCGTTGTTCTTTACAAGCACTAGGAGATACGCTATTACCAATGGTATCTGGCATTATGGAATTCTTTTCGAGAATTATCTTTACAATGACGCTACCAAAATTGTTAGGGTTTGATGGAATTGCATTATCAGAAGTATCTGCTTGGTGTGCTGCTTGTGTTATATTAATACCAGCATTTTATTATCGTTATAAAAAAATTAAAAATACATTGACTTCAAGTGAACTTTAAGAGGTATAACTTCTTTAGGAGGAATTTGATATGTCAAAAGATGAATTGAATGGAAGTGTATATACACCATATTCTAAAAGAAGTGGAAATGAATCTATTGTTTATTTCACAAGAGATTTATCTGCGGAAGGCTTAAAAAAAGCATATGCAAAGATCAATGAAAATTTAACAGGTAAAGTCGCAATTAAATTACACACAGGTGAAAAACATGGACCTAACATTTTACCTAGACCATGGGTAAAAGAATTGATTCAAAATGAAATTCCAAATGGAACGATTGTTGAAACGAATACATATTATGAAGGAGATCGTTATACAACAGAACAACATTTAGAAACATTGAAAGTTAATGGTTGGGATTTTTGTCCAGTTGATATTATGGACGCAGATGGTGTAACAACTTTGCCAGTTCAAAATGGAAAGTGGTTACAAGAAATTCATGTGGGAAGTCATGAAACAAATTATGATGCAATGTTAGTTCTGACGCATTTCAAAGGACATACACAAGGTGGATTTGGCGGTTCTAATAAAAACATTGGAATTGGATGTGCGGATGGCAGAATTGGAAAAGCTGAAATTCATACAGAAGAAGGCTCTGATGATATGTGGAGCGTTCGAGAAGAAGAATTTATGGAAAGAATGACAGAATCTTCTAAAGGTACGGTAGATTATTTTGGAAAGCATATTTCTTTCATCAATGTGATGAGAAATATGTCTGTATCTTGTGATTGTGAAGGGATTCGAGCTGCACCAGTCGTTACTCCAAACGTTGGTATATTAGCTTCTTTGGATATTTGTGCAATCGATCAAGCTTCGGTAGATATGATTTATGCAATGAAAGAAGAAGATCATCATGATTTAGTAGAAAGAATGGAAACTAGACATGGTCTTAGACAGTTGAGTTACATGCAAGAAATTGGTATGGGAAATCGCAAATATGTTTTGATTGATTTAGATAATGATGGAATCAGAATTGATGCATCGAAAACTGTTGAACATGTAGTACCATTTGTACAACCAAAATTGATTAAATAACAAAAAAGGAAGCGAGAGCTTCCTTTTAAAGGATCATAGTGAATAAATCAAGAATAAATCCTGCTATTAATCCAAAAAACCAAGTGACAAATAAAATCATTAAATTGTCTTTCATATTACGATTGACTCTAAATAAGATCATCATACCACTGCCTGCATTCACAAGTAATCCAGCACATACTGCAGGAAATGTAATAACGCCTTCGATATACATCGTTGTTAATAGAATGGATGAAGCACAACTTGGAATCATTCCAACTAAACTAGAAACTAAAACAGATTTATTTGGGTGACTAACAATGAATTGATATAACGTATCTTGTCCGATCCATTCTACAAATCCATTGAATACAAATGTAATAATAAATAACCAAATCGTTACTTCAATTGTATGTAAAATACTACTATATAAAATGCCATGGGAATGATCATCGTGTTCTGCTTCACAAAACTCTTCTACATTGATTGCACGATGTTTGCTGAGAGCATCTAGTACATATCCAGCTATGATACCAACGACGAGTTTGATTCCTAAAATAGGTAACATAAGTGACAACGGTGCTTGTTTTGAAATCATGATGGACATCATTTCATCTGAACTTGCAAGATATACTGCGACTAATGTTCCTGCAGAAATGACACCTGTTGCGTAAAGGGAAGAAGCAGCTCCCGCAAATCCACAAGAAGGTAATAGACCGAATAGTGTTCCAGCAAGTGGATTGATTTTTCTGTGTTTTTCTAGAAAATGCTCCATTTTATGACCGGCTTCTTGTTCCATCCACTCAAGAATCAAGTAGATACAAAATAAGAAAGGTATGATTTTTAATACATCTTCAAATGTATCTAATAAAATATCTAATACTAATTCCAAATGATTTTATCCTCCAATCCTTCTGTATAAATCACTGTATAATTTCCAACTTTTTTTCCTTGTTGGTCTTGTGTTTTTGAATCTTCCACGATCCATACCGCATCACATTCATTTCCGCTTATTTCGGAATATGTTTTTAATAATTGTTTGCCATCTTCAATGGACATTGTAAACAAAGAAGTTGATAAACAATCAGCTGCACCAGAATCTTTTGTAACAATGGAAACGGAACGATAATAACGTGCAGGGTACATTGTGGCAGGATCTACGATATGTGGATAGTTGTTTCCATCCACTGCTGTATAGTAACGTTCATAATCTCCACTTGTAACAACACTATCTTCACTATCTAAAGATAATAGGACTAAACCGTTTGGGTATTTTCCATCAGGATCTCCATCTGGATCTGTGATCCCAACGGTCCAACTAGAATCTTCTTTTGTTCCAATCAAACGAATATTTCTTCCGGCATTTAAAATGCCACATGTCATACCTGTATCTTGCATGGTTTTGGCGACAAGTTCTGTTGCGTAACCTTTTGCGATGCCGCCGACATCTAAAGATACGTCTTTATCTGTGATATAAACGGTTTTATTGTCGTAATCAATTTCAACTTTATCCCAGCCTTTATGAGAAGCAGCTTCTTTTAATTCTTCTTCACTTGGTATTTCTCCAAGTTCTCCATTTTCATTCTTTTCGATACCTGCTTCACGGTATGTATGCCATACTTTCAATAAAGAACCAATCGTAATATCAAATTCTCCATTACTGTATGTATAAAATTTCTTGGCTTCATCTAATAAATCAATGATTGCTTGATCGACTTCGACAGGTTGAATTCCTGCATTATCATTGATTGTTTTTAGGTTGTTGATATCCTCATAATCATTATAGATATCAAATAATTCTGTGTATTTTTGTAGTAACTTTTCACTTGCTTTGAAGTGAGAAACAGATAAATCATGATTTGTAGAATATTCTTTAAAAGAATATACAGTATTAAATACTTCTGTTAAAGATGTATTGGAATAAGAATCTGTCACAGAACTTGTTTTTGATGAATCTGTTTTTGTTGAACATCCTGTTAAAAAGGATGCAACTAATAGTAATTTGATTAATTTATTTTTCATAACTGCGCTATTTTATCATGATGATTTGAGAAAGCCAAACACTTCAATCTGTGCTCAAATATTCATGTATATCTCATTGGAATATAATCGCTTAGGGTATTTAGAATATGCTTGTGATAAAGTGTGTAGAAATCTTAGATTTTTTGGATAAATATATGAAATAATGATAGAATAGAACTGTTTGTTAGGAGGATAGGACAATATGTCATTGTTTACAGGACCAATGCATTATCACCTAAATGGACATAAGGATTTAACAATTGATAAAGAAGTTTTAAAGTCAATTGATCCTGAATATGTCTATGTTCCACTTGTAAATGGAAATGCCCCATGCACTCCATGTGTACAAGTTGGTGATGAAGTGAAAGTTGGTACAAAAATTGCTGAGAGAAACGATCGTTTCTATTTGCCTATTTTCTCTCCAGTTTCTGGTAAAGTAACTGCGATTGAAAAATTCATGACATCTGGCATGGCACAGGCAGATCATTTGAAAATCCAGAATGATCATAAACATACTGCAGAAAGATCTTTTGCGGAATTTGATTATGAAAAAGCTACTTGGGAAGAACTTCTAGAATTCGTAAAGAATGCTGGAATGCTTGGATTAGGTGGAGCGGGTTTTCCTACATATGTAAAATATTTGAAACCTGAAAATGTTGATTTGTTTGCGGTTAACGCAGTTGAATGTGAACCTTATTTAACCGCGGATTACAAAAACATTGAAGAGAATTTAGAGCTATTAAAGACTGGTACATTAGCTTTATTTAAGCTTTCTAAAGCGAAGAAAGGTTGCATTGCAATCAAAGAAGATAAAGTTGATCAAATTGCAGATCTTCGTAAAACATTTGAAGGTACACCAATTGAAGTTAGAACAGTTCCTAATTATTATCCAATGGGTTGGGAACGTACACTTGTTTATGAGTTGACACACAAAAGATATAACATGCTTCCAATTGAAGCAGGTATGATCTTAAACAATGCTTCTACATCTATTGCATTAGGTAATGCTATTGTGAATGGAATGCCTATTACACATAAATATGTAACAGTTTCTGGTGATGCTTTAAAGAATCCACAGAATGTATATGTTCCTGTTGGTACAAAAGCTTGCGAAATCATTGAAGCTGTTGGTGGCTATAAAGATGGTGTTGAAAATGTATTGCTGATTGCTGGTGGACCAATGATGGGTAAGACAATTCCAAATGATCAATTTGTGATTGCACCTCAAAATAATGGTTTAACAGTATTAGTCAATAAAGAAAAAGATGAAGTTGCATGCTTGCGTTGTGGAAATTGTACAACAACATGTCCATCTGGTTTACAACCAGTACGTATTGCGGCAGCTGGAAAAGTGAAGGATGAAGCTACATTAAATAAATTACATACAATGGATTGTATTGAATGTGGTCTATGTACATATATTTGTCCATCTAAGATCGATGTGACAGAAAATGTAAGACGTGCTAAGAATTTCCTTCGCTTACAAGGGGGTAAAAAATAAGTATGAAGTTTACGTTTAAACCTTCTCCAAACTATCGTAATCAAGTATCTACATCAGATATCATGCGATATGTTACGGAAGCTTTGATATGTGTTGTTGTCTATTCTGCAGTTTCTTATGGAACACAGTTTGGATTGCAATATGCAATCAGAGTTGTATTAATGACAGTGTGTGCTGTTGTTGCATCTTTATTGACAGAAGCAATATATTTTAAAATGATCAAATCAAAGAATATTTGGAAAGATGTTTGTCATTCTTATGGTTGGATCACAGGTATGATCATTGTTTTGATTACAAAGATCGATGTAAGTTATTATGCGATATTTGTATCTACAGTGATTGCAATCGTATTTGGTAAGCTTGTATTTGGTGGATTTGGACAAAATATCTTTAACCCTGCAGCTTTTGGTGCAGCGTTAATTATGAACAGCTTTGGATCAAGTGTTGATGCAAAGGTAACTACAGATGTTTTATCTGGTGCAACACCTTTAACATCTATGTCTACACAAGGTTGGGCATCCAATGGTACAGTTTTATCTAGTGTCATCAGTGAATTTGGTGGTATTGGATCAATGTTGATTGGTAATTACGCTACAGTTATTGGTGGAAGTTGTGCAATCTTATTGATTCTTGCAGGTGTATATTTGATTTATAGAAAAGCAATTGATCCAAGATTATCTGTGACTTATTTTGTAACAGTATTTGTAATTTCTTTGATTACTGGATTGATTCATGGTTCTGGCATTCAATTTGCGATATTTAATCTATTAGTTGGTGGGGTATTGTTCTGCGGTGTATTTATGATTACAGATCCAGTTACAACACCAGTATCTATTCCTGGTAAGTATTTATTCGCAGTCTGTGCGGGTTGTTTAACATTATTGATTCGTTGGAAAGCATCTTTACCAGATGGTGCATTATTCTCTATCTTATTAATGAATATGTTAACACCAGCAATTGATAAAGCTTGTGATGGTTCACAAATTAAAGATGCAGGAAAGTTAAAGAAGAATGTATTAATTATTTCTGCAATTGTTGTTGTGATAACAGTTCTTGTTGGTGCTACATTAAGTACATCTAATGAGTCTGCATCAAATATCACTACAGAAACTGCTGTTGTTGAAACAGTTGATGTAGCGTAAGGAGGGTCGTATGGATAAGAATTCAAGTATGTATAAGACGGTTCTTCTTGGTGTTGTAAGTGCATGTGCTGGTTTATTATTATCTGCAGTTAATGCAGTAACTGCACCAGTGATTGCAGCAAATTCATTAAAACAAGTGGAAGCAACATTAGAAAACTTTTTCCCAAATGGAACATTTACAGATGTAACTGATGAATATAAAACAGATGAAACGGAATTGATTGATGGCATCTATGAAGCAGAAGGTGAAGGTTATGTATTTACATTACATAATACTGGTTATTCTTCTGATGGATTTAAATTTGCGATTGCCTTTGATAACGATGGAAATATCGTAGGTTATGAAGGATTAGAAAATTCTGAAACTGCAGGCAAAGGTGATAAAGCATTTAAAGAAGATTACATCAATGAAGTTGTAGGTTTGACTTCTACAGATTCTATGCCTTTGATTTCTGGTGCTACGATTACAACTAAAGCAGTTGGAACAGCGGTTACTGAAGCAGAAACAGTTTATAACCAAATCGTTGGTATTGATTTTGATGCCGATGCAGCTAAAGAAAATGCTAGCAATGCACAACCTGCAAGTGATGCAGAATGTACAGATAATGGTGATGGTACATATGCATGTAAGGCTTCTGGTTTCAATGCATTATCCGCAACTATTGAAATTAAAGACGGAAAGGTTGCTGCTGTAACTGATTTAACTGGTGATGAAGGTGACGGCGTTGGAGATGATTGGTTCTCTGATACAAGTGATTTAGAAGGTGTATCTTCTGCTGATGAAATTGATGCCTTAAGTGGTGCTACATTAACAAGCAATGGTGTGAAGAATATGATTCAAGCCGCATTAGATATGGCAAATGGAGAAACTTCTTCTACAACAACTACATCAAAATCTGAAACAACAGAAGATGTTTGTACTGAAGAATCAGATGGTGTATTTGCTTGTAAGGCAAAAGGATTCAATGGTGATCTAACTGCAACAATTACAGTGAAAGATGGAAAAGTTACTTCTGTAAAAGATCTCAAGGGTGATGATAATGGAGATGGTATTGGAGATGATTGGTTCAAAGATACATCTAGCTTAGAAGGCGTTTCTTCATCCGATGAAGTAGATGCTTTAACAGGTGCAACTTATACAACAGAAGCTGTAAAGACGATGATTGATGCTGCTTTAGCAGCTAGCAAGTAAGGAGGAGAAAAAATGAGTGAAAATAAAACAAAAAAACGTGGATTCTTCTCTAAGATGATTACAGATAATCCAGTATTTGGTTTATATCTTGGTATCTGTTCCACATTAGCAATTTCTACTTCATTAAATAATGCATTAGGTATGGGTGCTGGTGTTATCTTTGTATTGGTATTAAGTAATGTTGTTGTTAGTTTACTAGCACCAATTACACCAAATGATATTCATATTCCTGTATATATTGTTGTTATTGCGACATTAGTAACGATCCTACAAATGTTCTTGAATGCATATGCTGTAGATCTATATACAGCTCTTGGTGCTTTCTTATCATTGATCGTTGTTAACTGTATCATTCTAGGACGTGCAGAAGCATATGCATGTAGTCACAATGTAAAAGACTCTGCAATGGATGGATTAATGATGGGTATTTCTTATACATTATCTTTAGTTGTCATGTCTTTGATTAGACAAATTCTAGGAACTGGTGTGTTAGAATTAACAAATCCATTTGCTTCTAGTGCAGTGATCTTCTCTGTTCGTTTGATTCCTGAACAGTTTACAATTCCAATGTTTACTGGAGAAACTGGTGCATTCTTTACATTTGCGGTATTAGCAGCATTAGTAGCATTGTATAAAAACAAATTAGCGGAAGAGGAAGCTGCTGCAGAAAAAGCAGCAAAGATTGCCGCAGCAAAAGAAAAAGCTGCACAATTAGCAAAAGCAAAGGCCGAAGCAAATAAGGAGGCTGCATAATGTTAAATATTTTATCTTTATTTATTTCCGCAATGTTGATCAATAACATTGTATTAACGAAATTCTTAGGTATGTGTCCATTCATGGGTGTTTCTACTCGTTTAGATTCAGCTATTGGTATGGGTGCTGCAGTTATCTTCGTTATTTTCGGAGCTTCTGTATTATCTTATTTCTTATATTATTATGTTTTAGTACCATTAGGACTAGAATATATGGAATTGATTACATTTATTCTATTGATTGCTGCATTCGTTCAATTTGTAGAATTATTTGTAAAGAAATATTCTCCGGCTTTATATAAGCAATTAGGTATCTATTTACCTTTGATTACAACAAACTGTACAGTTCTATATGTTGCTCAAGATAACATTACACAGGGTTATGATTTAATTACTACAATGGTTAATTCTATCGCTACTCCTGCTGGATTTATGTTGATGCTTGTAATCTTTGCGACAATTCGTGAAAGATTAAATCAAAATAAGATTCCAAAGCCTTTCCAAGGAAATCCAATTGCGTTTGTTGTTGCAGGTATTATGGCAATTGCTTTCTCTGCACTAGCTGGATTGGTATAAGATGTTCAAAGTTATCGTTGCGGTAGGACTTGCTGCAGGATTGTTCTTGTTGAATGTCGTTCTACTACGATTGAATAGAAAGACACCCGTGCCTGAAGGATGCGAAAATCTAACCCCAGATTGTAATGCATGTGGGTTGAAGGATTGTCCTACACGTGGTGCGTATGAAAAAAAGAAAGAGGAAGAAAATGGCAATTGTTAAAGCATTAGTAATGATGCTTGTTCTAGGTGCCGCATTAGGTGCTGTACTTGGATTTGCATCCAAAAAATTCTATGTTGAACCAGATACAAGAGTCGATGATGTATTAGCATTACTTCCTGGTTATAACTGTGGTGGTTGTGGAAACCCTGGTTGTTCAGCAATGGCTGAAAAATTAGTCAATGGAGAATCTACACCAGAACAATGTAAACCATGTAAAGCTGAAGCACGTGAAGAAATTAAAAAATATCTTGCGGAACATGTTCAAGCATAAGTAAAGAGACGATGACAAAAATGTCACCGTCTTTTTTTTGGATTTTTGAAAAAAACTGGGAATAGTATTATAGGAGGCAATTATGACTAAGAAAATTGTATTTAAACTTATTTTATGTATTCTCTGTTTTGTTTTAAGTATTTGTATGCTTATTTTGAGTGTGCAAGTGAAAGTGAATGACAAAATAGATTTAATGACCACCTATATCGCAAAATACGATATCGAACCAAGAACTTGTATTACTGAAGCGGATCTTCAAAAAGTATCCATTCCTAAAAGTTATCTAACAGAACATGTTGTAAATGAAAAACAAGAAATTATTGGGAAATATACAGATATTCAAGGGAAAATACCAGCAGGTTCTTTGTTTTATCAATCGATGTTATACGATGCAAGTGAAATTCCAGATATTCCTAGTACCATGCTAAAAGAAGGACAAGCAATTTTTACTATCCAAATAGAAAGTGCAGTTTTATCTACAGTTGTTGCAGGACAAAGGGTGGATCTTATTGTGACAATTGATGGAAAAGAAATCAAAGATATTGTTTTAGAACATTGTAGAATTGTTGAAATAGAAGATATTAATGGAATAGATGTGAATAAACAAGAAAGTATTGGTGTACCATACTATGTTTTATTTGCAGTTGATAAAAGTGATATTATTTTACTTGAAAAGATTGAAGAAATTGGTACATTTTCTTTACTAGTATCGGATGAAACTTATCAACAAACAGAAGCAATAAAAAAAGAGAATTCAGAAGTGATTTCCTATCTGAATTCTCTAACGTGATTTTATTCTGTTGTTTCTGGTAATGTTTTCTTGAAAAATTGGTAATAAATGATATTAATGATGATTCCAAAAACTGTTGCACTTGGTGCAGCTAATCCAATATATGTCAAAGAAGCATTTGGTTGAATAGACATGATATAAGCAAATGGTAAACGAATAATGAATGTTTGAGCTAGACCTTGTGCCATGACCCAAAATGTTTTTGAATGTCCATTGTAATATCCCATAAAGGAGAATAGTATTGCGGTTACAACAGCTTCTGGAGCGAAACCTTTTAAGTATTCAAAGGATTTTTGAATGACTTCAGGATCACTTGTAAAGCACATAGAAATCTTATCACCAAAGAAGATAACACCTAAGAAAACAAAGATTCCAATAAATCCACCAATTTCCATTCCTGTTAACATACTTTTAAATGCACGCTTTTCTTTCTTAGCACCTACATTTTGAGATACAAAAGAAGCCATTGATTGCATTAAAGCACTTGGTATCAACATAACAAAGCTTTGTAATTTACTTGCAACTCCATATCCACTAGATGCGGCAAGTCCTAAGCGGTTTACAAACGCACATAGTGCTAAAAAGCTCATTTGTGTTAAGAGTTCTTGTAAGGCAATTGGAGCACCAATTTTAACGATGTTTTTAACTTCTTCATTAAAACGAATGTCTTTCATTTTTAAATGGAAAGGAAGATTTTGTTTAGACATGATCAAAAAGGATAAGATAACACTGACACCTTGTGCTGCTACAGTAGCGATGGCTGCACCAGCAACATTCATATGAAATCCAGCAACCAAAACTAAATCTCCAACAATATTAACAATACAAGCAATCAATACAAATAGAAGTGGAGATTTTGAATCACCTAAACCTCTAAATACTGCAGATATTGTATTGTAAGCAGTAATCAATAGAAAGCCGCCACCACAGATTCTTACATATTGGACTGTTAAATCTAATGCTTCTTTAGGTGCTTGCATTAATTGTGCTAAAGGTCTAGCAAATATCATTAATGCAATCGTACAAGCAATCGCAATCGTAGAGAATAACGCAATTGTAGCTCCAATTAAACCATTTAATTTATCTTTACGATCCATCCCAATATAACGTGAAATTAAAACAGTGACTGCCATCGCTAAGCCTGAAACAACAAATGTCGCAAAGTTCATGATATTAGAACCAGTAGAAATCCCTGATAAACCAGATGTTGTTCCAAATTGTCCTACGACCATTAAGTCAACTGCTCCATACATTGCTTGTAAGATCAACGATCCTAAAATTGGAATCATAAATAAAATCATCTTTTTGAAAATTGAACCAGTTGTGAAATCATTATTCATTTTGTATCCTCCATCTTAATCGGATCATTCATTAGATCCTCATATAAATCATCAATCATTGAAATCATAGTTTGAATTTGATTGATGTCATATTTACTTAATCTTTTTGATAAATTTTTGTAATATTTTTCAACATATTGTAGATATAATCTTTCACCTAAATCTGTTAAAGAAACATATACAACTCGTTTATCTTTTGAACTCATTGTTTTACTGATATAACCCAATTCCTCCATATGCATCAAAGAACGTGTGATACTTGGTGTTGTTTGATGTAATGCTTTGGATAGATCACTTACACGAACTTGTCCTTCTTTTGATAATTGATAAATATAATCAATTAATTTTAAATAGGAAGGTAATAATTCTTTTGGGAGTTGTGGGCGACCATTAGCTAACTTTTCTGCTTTTTCTAATGCATCAATTACTTTTTTTGCTTGTTTTTCATTCATATAAATTACCTAAATTAATTATCAAAGATAATTACCATTGGTAATTATAATGATTAGGAAGTAATTGTAAATAGTTTTTTAGAAAAAGAATAAGACAAAATATGAAATGAAAATATCAAAAGAGTGTGGATATGATAACTTTTCAAAAGTGAGAAAATTAGTATTCGGATCTTTTATTAGAAAATAATTGGTTGAAATTATGTAATTGATGATGGATTATGTAAAATTACATAATGTAATATATTCGTAGAAAGATAAGGCAATGTCAATTGCTCCTAAAGAAATGGGAAAGTTATAAAAAAAGAATGGTTATACAAATGTTGATGAAGGAAGTAATCACACAAAGTATACCAATCTGAAACGAAAGTAACGGTAGTTGTTGAAGTGAACCCTCTTTTTGTATGTATCTCAAGCTTAAATGACTTTTCTATTATATGTAAAAGAAAAAGTTGAAGTATAACTCTAAATGATATTAATCTGTTTCTTTAAGTTCATATTACTGTTTATATGTTGTGTTTATAACAATAAAAAGAGCCTCCCTCATCTAACCAGAAGGGGGTTGCTCTTCTAGAAGAATAATATCATGAATTTGAAAAATTGTCTTTAGATATTATGAAAAAAACAATTAAATCATAAAAAAATAAATATTTTGTCCCCGAAATGTCCCTGAAAAAATATAAACAAAAAAAGCCTTAAAATAAGGCTTCTTTCTACATATGGGGCGACTAATGGGA
>CAVLCI010000018.1:0-25214 GCA_963661415.1 Bifidobacteriaceae bacterium
TTCATATCTCTTAGTTTATGAATGTACATATTATTTGACCATTTACTTTGTACATCTGTTATCCTCCAGGTACCAATATTATAGAATGAGGATATACAAGTCACTGTACCTTTTCAGGTACAGTAAAGATATTTCTAAAAAATATTAGACAATTCATCCCACCACTTATAGAAGTGGGGGATTTCTTGTTCACGGCTTGTTAAAATTGCCAAGGAATTTATCTGTAGATCAAGTATATTGTTCTCACCAGCATGCAGATCATAATGCTGCACATCTTATTTCTGTACGCAATATTGATCCATGGAATACCAACATTATCACTGTTCCACATGATCATGATAATGGAACGAAACGTGGTTTTTCTAATATTATGATGATTCATTGTGATGATATAAAAATCGTACATCTAGGAGACATTGGAAGATTGCCAACACAAGACGAATATGCATTATTAAAAGATACAAATGTATTGATGATTCCTGTAGGTGGTTATTATACGATTAATTCTTTGGAAGCTAAGCAAATCATTCAAACAATCCAACCATCTCTATCGATTTTAATGCACTTTAGAGAGTATAACGTTGGTTATGATGTTTTAGAGGATATTGAATCTGTAATGTCAAAAATATCAAATGTACAACGTTTTCATACATCAACGTTAGAAATTAATAAAGATCTTCTAAAACAACAAAATATTATTACGTTAGAACCAAAACAAAAATAAGGGCATTCAAATGAATGCTCTTATTTCTTTCTATTATATGATTGTCTTGCTTTGACTTTTGCTTGAATTTCTTCCATCGCAGCTTTTTGATTTAATATAATTGGAATTACAATTGGATTACGATTTGTTTTCTTATAGAGATATGGTTCTAAAGAGGAACGAATACAATTCTTTAATTCACCAAATGTAGTTCTTTGTTGCATCTTTTTCTTTAAAGCGTCGTATACAATTAACTCTGCTTCTTTTAATAAAGTCTGAGATTCTTTAATATAAACAAATCCACGAGATACAATATTTGGTCTACATAAGATTTTGTTATATCTAGAATCAATTGTAACAATGACTGCGACTAAACCATTTTCAGCTAAGATCTTTCTATCTTTAATGACAGAAGTGCTTAATCCAGAAGCATCATTACCATCTACATAGATTGCGTCTGTTTGAATACGTTCTTTTGCTTCAAATACTTCTTCATTTCTTAATACAAGTACATCACCATTTGCACAAACAAAACAATTTTCTTCAGGAATACCAGTTGTCATTGCAGTTTGAACATGTTGTACAAGCATTTTATATTCACCATGGTTTGGCATGAAATATTTTGGCTTGATTAGATTCAACATTAACTTCTGTTCTTCTTGAGGTGCGTGACCTGTTGTGTGGAAAGAAGTTAAAGGGGAGTTTGTGATAACATTTGCACCAACACGTGTTAATTGGTTAATAACACCACCTACAGATACCCCATTTCCTGGGATTGGATTAGATGAGAATAAAACAGTATCACCAGGAAGAATCTTAATAAAACGATGTGTTCCGTTTGCGATTCTACTGAGTGCTGCCATTGGTTCACCTTGCGATCCAGTACATACAATACAAATCTGATTTGGTGATAATGTATTTAATTCGTTTCCTGTAATGAAAGATGAATCAGGAATATTGATATAACCGAGTCTTCTTCCAATTTCTAAAACATTTTCCATACTTCTACCAAATACAGCGACTTTTCGATTACAAGCAACAGCTGCTTCTAAAATCTGTGCTAAACGATATGTATTGGAAGCAAATGTAGAAACGATTAAACGACCAGGTGTTTTAGCCATTTGTTCATTGATTGCTTGTGCGACTTTTCCTTCTGAAATTGACCAACCAGGTACAGAAGAGTTTGTTGAATCACTCATTAATAAAGTGACGCCAATTTGTCCAATATATGCCATTTTTTGATAGTCTGAATTCTTTCCGACTGGGGTAAGATCAAATTTAAAGTCACCTGTTTCGAAGATTCTACCATTTGGTGTATTTACTAAAACACCATATGAATCTGGAATGGAATGGACTGTATCTACAAAACCAATTGTAAAATATTTTGTTCTAATACGTGTTTCTTCAGAATCGATTTCACGAATCTTAACACTTCTTAATAGATGATGTTCATCTAATTTCTTTTCGATTAACGCTTTTGCGAAAGGACCAGCCCAAATTTCTTTGATTCTTACTTGTTTTAAGAAGAATGGTAATCCGCCAATGTGATCTTCATGACCGTGTGTAATGACTAATGCTTTGATTTTTTCTTGGTTTTGTTGTAAATAAGAATAATCTGGAATGACATAGTCAACACCTAATAGACCACTTTCTGGAAACATGACACCGCAGTCGATGATAACGATTTCATCATCGTGTTCAACGCAATACATGTTTTTACCAACTTCTCCTAATCCACCTATAGCGTAGACAAGTGTATCTGTTTTGTGATTGATGATCACTTCTTTTTCTTCTGCAATCTCAGAATAACGTACGTTATTTCGTATGCTCTTTCTTCTTGTTTTTGTTTCACTCATTATTATAATTTCTCCAATATTAAAAACTACATAATACTTTATAAGGCAAAAATATTATAACATTATTTTATTTGAAAATAACAAGAAGCTCATTATATTACAAGAGCTCCTTCAATTTCTTTAAATGGTTCATTTCCGTTAATACGATCATAGAACAATGTTCCTGAAAAATGATCGATTTCATGTTGTAGAACGATTGCTAAATAGCCTCTAGCACGAATCGTAATATCTGTATTTGTACACAAATCAAATGCTTTAACAGTGACTCTAGCACTTCGAACAACATATCCTTCATGTTGTTCAACAACCGATAAACATCCTTCACCACCATGCAAATACGCTTTTTGTACAGAAGATGAAACAATCTTTGGATTAACTAACATATATTCAAAATGCTCAGGTTCTCCATTCTTATCTAAATCATCTACTACAACTGCAGTCATTTGTTTTTTTACACCAACTTGAATCGCACTGATTCCTACAGCAGGTCTTAAATTGAATTTTTCTGCTTTTTCTTCATCTGTACTATCTTTTACGTACTGTAACATTTCTCTAAGAAGTGTTTCATCTTCTTGACTTAATGGTAATGAAACCAATTCACTCTTTTCACGGATAATTGGATCTGTATCTTTAACAATCGTATCATTATTTATTAACATAAAAAAACCTCCTTAGTATTCTAATCATATGCGTTAAAAATGTCAAAATGATGTTACAATATTTTCCATGACAACGGAAAGAAAAAAATGGAAATTGAAAAAAGGGATTTTTTCCTTTTTGATGAGTAGTGGAAGTGATTTGTTGATCCATTTAGCGATGTTCGTTTTAATGATTTATGGAACATTGATGATAGGGTCAGCATCGATGGGACTTGCGGTGAGCTCTCCATCTTATTTAGTAAAGACAGTCATCAAACAAATTGTGTTTGTAGTTTTTGGATATTTTATGATGTGCAAACTTTCTAATTGGTTTAAATTAGAAAGATTAAAAAGTAAAAAATTTCCAATTGTGATCATTGGGATGGAAGTGTTATTGATATCTTGCATTGCTTTTAAAGCTTCTGGTGGGGCACATGCGTGGATACGTATTCCAATTCCAGGAATGGAAGTATCGTTACAACCAAGTGAATTTGCGAAGATCGTCAGTGTATTGATCGTTGCGGCATATTTAGGAGATGTCAAAAAAGTCTATCCTAGAAAGAGAGATCTTTTTGTACGCCCATTAGTGTTTATTGGAATTTATTTAGCGACGGTATTAATTGTACAACATGACTTTGGTTCTATGGCAGTTATCTTTTTGATTGTTTGTGTTTGTTTATTGATTCCAAATAATACTCAAGCAAAACCTTTTCAAAAATTTTTGAGAATTGCCTTTTGGGGAATGGTATTTGTTGCGATATTTATACTTTCACCTTTAGGTACAAATTTAATTGAAAACATGCCTTTATTATCGACATATCAAAAAAATCGTTTCTTGTCAGCAGTGAATCCTTTTCAAGATATTTATGGATCATCCTATCAAATTGTAAAAGGATTAGTATCTTTTGCGGATGGTGGATTGTTAGGTGTTGGATATGGTAATTCTGTTCGTAAATATACAGATTTTCCAGCAGCGAATACAGATTTTATTTTAGCGATATTAGTAGAAGAATTAGGATTTGTTGGTTTTATTATTTTGATTGGTTTATATAGTTTGATTATTTTTAGATTATTGTATTTCGCAATGAAAATCAAAAATGAGAAGGCAAAAATCATTTTAACAGGTACAGCGATGTATTTTGTTATACATTGTTTTTTCAATATTGGAGGTGTAACAGGATTGATTCCATTAACAGGAGTTCCATTATTGATGATTTCTTCTGGTGGTTCATCTACAATGTCAATTATGTTTATGGTTGGGATTGCACAAGCTGTTATTTCACAATATAACAGAAAGGAAATTGAATGAGAATTATTGCAGGAAAGTATTCTTCTAGAAAACTGGAAACAAAAAAAGGAAATACAACAAGACCAACATTAGATAAAGTAAAAGAAGCAATTTTTTCTTCTTTGGGAAGTTATTTTGATGGGGGATATGGATTGGATTTGTATGCTGGAAGTGGAGCTGTTGGATTAGAAGGATTATCAAGAGGATTGGATTTTGTGTATTTTTCTGATAACGATAGAGAAGCATGTCAAATCATCAAAAAGAATATTGAAGCTTTAAGTGTTCATGAACAAACAAAAGTTTATCCCGTAAGTGATATGAAGATGTTAAAAATCATGAAAGAAGAAGGAATACAATTCCAATTTGTATATATTGATCCGCCATATAAGAAACAAAAGAATCTACAAATCTTACAATATTTAGATGAAAATAATTTAATTCAAGAAAATGGTGTTGTTGTGATTGAATCTTTGAAAGAAGAGACTTATCAATGTGAGAATTTACAACACTTGAAATATCATAAAGAAGCTATTTATGGTATTACAAAGATTACTTACTATAAGCATGTTTGAAGCATGCTTTTATTATGAAAACTTTTGAAAGAAATTAGCACTCAAAGCTTGACTCTGCTAAGGTTCAGGTATAATATACTAGCAGGCTCGAAATAAGAGTGCTAAAGGAGGTGTATGAAGTGCTAACGCCAAGAAGAATAGAAATCTTTAAAGTTGTTGTGGATGATTTTATCCAAAATGCTGAACCTGTAGGTTCTAAAACATTACAACAAAAATATAATCTTCCTTATTCAAGTGCAACGATTCGTAATGATCTGCAAGCCTTGGAAGAAATGGGGTATTTAGAAAAAACACATACATCTTCAGGAAGAATTCCATCTACATTAGGATATAAATTCTATTGTGAGAATTTATTAAACGAATCTGGAATGGATGAAAAGATGGAAGTTGCAATTAAAGATGCATTTGAAACTAGCAATCTCAATATTGAGGAAGCCATTCATCAAAGTTGTCAGATTCTAAGTGATATGACAAATATGACAAGTGGAGCGATTGGACCTGATGCTTCTACACAAACATTGGAACATATAAAACTATTTCCAATCGATGAAAGAAATGCAGTTTGTGTATTTATTACAAACTCTGCACATACAGAAACAAAAAACTTTCATTTTGATGAGGATGTTCCATTTTCAGATATTGAAACTTGTACAGATATTTTGAATGAAAAGTTAAAAGGAACTCCTTTAACACAACTTGCAGAAAAGATGGAACAAATAAAACCAGAGTTAAGTGTTGTTGTAAAACGTCATGAAATGTTATTCACTGCATTTGTAAAAGCGTTTATTAAGTTCGCAAGTGATAATGTTTATTTTTCTGGAAAAGACAGAATGTTATATCAACCTGAATTTGAAGATATCAATAAATTGAAAAAGATGATGACTTTATTCAATGATTCAACTGTTTGGAAAAAAATGGACAAAGATGAAAATGCTGTAGCAATTTCAACAAGAAGCGGTGCGGAATTAACATGGTTTAATGATGTAGCAGTCGTTCGTAGTAAGTTTAAAGTCAGTGAAGATGAAACGGGTGAGTTTATGGTCATTGGACCAAGTCGAATGAATTATGACAAAGTTGTCAGCATGGTGAAATATGCTGCAAATATGATAGAAAAGATGTACAACGTAGGAGGTGATGATAGTGAGTGAAGAATTAAAGAAAGAAACTGAAACAGAAGAAGTAACAAATGAAGAAACTGTCGTTACTGAGGAAGCAAATGAAGAAACAGAAACAACGGAAGAAGATGAAGTTACAAAACTAAAAACAGAAATCGAAAAGAAAGATGAAGAAATCGCAAAGCTAAAAAATGCTTATGCGATGGCTTATGCTGATACAGAAAATACAAGAAAAAGATTGATCAATGATTATGAAACAAAACAAAAATATCATATTCAATCGTTCGCAAAAGAAGTTCTACCTGTATTAGATAACTGTGAAAGAGCATTGGCACAAGCAACACAAGATGAAGCTTATCGTAAAGGTGTAGAAATGATCTACAATCAATTAAAGACATGCCTAGAAAAAGAAGGTGTTACAGAAATTGAAGCAGTAGGACAACCATTTGATGGAAATTGGCACCAAGCTTTGATGAGTGAAACAAAAGAAGGTGTTGAACCAGGAATGGTTACAGAAGTTTTACAAAAAGGCTATAAATTAAAAGACCGTATCTTAAGAGCGGCTATGGTAAAGGTTAGTGAATAACTAGGAGGTAAACAACATGAGTAAGATTATTGGTATTGATTTAGGTACAACAAATAGCTGTGTAGCTGTAATGGAAGGAAATGAAGCAAAGGTTATTGCTAACCCAGAAGGAAATCGAACGACACCTTCTGTAGTTGCTTTCAAAAATGGTGAACGTATCGTTGGTGATGCAGCGAAGAGACAATTGATTACAAATAAAAATACTGTATATTCTATTAAACGTTTAATGGGTACAGATCAAAAGACAGAATTAGAAGGAAAAGAATATACACCACAAGAAATTTCCGCAATGATTCTTTCTTACTTGAAAGATTATGCTGAAGCATATTTAGGAGAAAAAGTAGATAAGGCTATCATTACAGTTCCTGCTTACTTCAATGACGCACAACGTCAAGCAACAAAAGATGCTGGTAAGATTGCTGGTTTAAATGTTGAAAGAATCATCAATGAACCAACTGCTGCTGCATTGGCATTTGGTTTTGATAAAGATCAAAATGAAGAATTCAAGATTCTTGTATATGATCTAGGTGGTGGTACATTCGATGTATCTATTCTAGATATCGCAGATGGTACATTTGAAGTATTAGCTACTTCTGGTGATACTCGTCTAGGCGGTGATGATTTTGATAACAAGATCATTGATTGGTTAGCAGATAACTTTAAGAAAGAACATAACATTGATTTGAAGGCTGATAAGATGGCTCTTCAAAGATTAAAGGAAGCAGCCGAAAAGGCTAAGAAGGATTTGTCTGGTACAGTACAAACACAAATTTCTTTACCATTCATCTCTGCAGGTGCTGAAGGTCCTTTACATTTAGAAGCAACATTAACAAGAGCTCAATTTGATGCTCTAACTAAGGATCTTGTTGATAGAACATTGATTCCAGTTAGAAATGCATTAAAAGATGCTGGATTAAATGCTTCTGATTTATCACAAGTATTACTTGTTGGTGGTTCTACACGTATTCCAGCTGTACAAGAAGCTGTTAAGAATGAATTAGGAAAAGAACCTAATAAATCAGTTAACCCTGATGAATGTGTTGCTTTAGGTGCAGCAATTCAAGGTGGTGTATTATCTGGCGATGTAAAACAAGATGTATTACTTCTTGACGTTACTCCATTAAGTTTAGGTATTGAAACACTTGGTGGTGTTATGACTGTATTGATTCCAAGAAATACAACGATTCCAACAAGTAAGTCACAAGTATTCTCTACAGCTGCGGATAATCAGCCTGCAGTAGATATCCACGTATTACAAGGTGAAAGACCAATGGCTGCAGATAACAAGACACTTGGCAACTTCCAATTAGATGGTATTGCTCCAGCTAGACGTGGTGTTCCTCAGATTGAAGTTAAATTTGATATTGATGTAAATGGTATCGTTAAAGTAACTGCTTTAGATAAAGGTACAAATAAAGAACAACATATCACAATTCAGAATTCTTCTGGTTTAAGTGATGATGAAATCGATAGAATGGTTAGAGAAGCTGAAGAACATAAAGCTGAAGATGACAAACGTAAAGAAGACATCGAAACAAAGAACAAGGCTGAAGCATTTGTTAACCAAATCGATGAAACTTTAAAGAGTGATAACGCTAATGTTTCTGAAGAACAAAAGACAGAAGTAAAGAAGTTGAGAGATGAATTACAAGAAGCGATCGATAAGAATGATATGGATACGCTAAAGACAAAGATGGAAGCTTTAGAACAAGCTGCTAATACAATGGCACAACAGATGTACCAACAACAAGGTGCACAAGCTGATCCTTCCGCAAACAACACATCTTCCTCATCAAATGATGATGTTGTAGATGCTGATTTCAAAGAAAAGAATTAATCATGAAGAATGCGGAATCTATTTTCCGCATTCTTGTTTCCAATAGACAAGGAGGATTTGTATTATGGCTGATAAGCGTGACTATTATGAGGTACTAGGCGTATCGAAAAATGCAACCGATGATGAAATTAAACGAGCTTATCGAAAGCTTGCGAAAAAATTTCATCCAGATTTAAATAAAGAACCAGATGCTGCTGAAAAATTCAAAGAGGTCAATGAAGCAAACGAAGTCCTTTCTGATCCAAAGAAAAGACAAGCATATGATCAATTTGGATTTGCAGGTGTAGATCCACAAGCAGCAGGTGGAGCTGGCGGTTTCTCTGGATTTTCAGGATTCTCAAGTGGAGGATTTGAAGATCTTGGTGATATTTTTGGTGACATTTTCGGTAGTGGAATGGGTGGATTTTCATCTTCTAGAAGTTATCGTAAACAAGGTCCAACAAAAGGAGAAGACGTGTTTAGAAGAATGTCAGTCTCTTTTATGGATGCATGTTTTGGGAAAACAGAAACTCTTAATTTAACATTTGATGAACAATGTTCCCATTGTCATGGAACGGGAGCAGAAAGTCCAAGTGACGTTGAGGATTGTCCAAGATGTCATGGTACAGGTGTTATTGATAGTGTACAAAGAACGATGTTTGGTACAATGCGTACACAAAATGTATGTCCAGATTGTCGTGGTAATGGAAAACATGTAAAACGTGTTTGTCATCAATGTAATGGACAAGGTTATATTCGTAAAACGACACCTGTTGAAATTAAGATTCCTGCTGGTATTTCAAGTGGCCAACAATTAAGAGTGGCGGGTAAAGGAAACCGTGGCAATAATGGTGGACCAAATGGTGATTTGTATATTGAAGTGAATGTACAACCACATAAGTATTTCTCTAGAGATGGAAAAGATATTTACTTAGATATTCCAGTTAGTGTTGTTGATGCAACAATCGGTACAACGGTAGATGTTCCTACGATTGAAGGCGATGTAACAATGAAGATTCCAGCTGGTACACAAGATGGAACAAAATTAAGATTAAAGAACAAAGGCGTTGTTGATTTGAGAGGCGGCAAAAAAGGTGATGAAATCGTAACTGTTCGTATCAAAGTCAATGACAACCTATCTAAAAAAGAAAAAGATCTTTATAAGCAATTACAAGATATTCAAAACAACGAAAAGAGTGAAACACTCTGGTCGAAATTTAAAAAGCAATTCAGTTAATTAACTGAAAAGGAGGTGGAAGCATGAATCCAGAAATCATGACAGAAATACTCCAACAGATTATTAATAACGCTATTACAAAAGCACAGGAAAATCATAACAGTCTCGTCACGGTAGAACATGTTCTCTGTGCAATGGCAGAAGATGATAACCTAGATGGAATATTTCAAAGATTAAATGTTCCAAAGTCTAAATTCTTAACAATCGTTAAAAATGCAATCAGTAATCTAGCGACAGTAGATGGAGCAAATGATCTTTCTTTGGATCGTTATCTCCAACAAGCTTATCAAAATGCAATGGATTATATGAAGAAGCTTGGAGATACTTATATGAGTACTGCTGATTTATTGATTGGTATCTTTGAAACAAATGCACCAATTGTAAATGAGTTAACACAAAAATGTAATTTTACGTTACGTGATTTGATCAAAGCTGAAAATGATCGAAGAGGAGGTATGAAGATGGATGAAAAAACAAACGAGTCCCAACTTGATGCCCTCAGCAAATATGGTAGGGATTTAGTACAAGAAGTTAAAGATCATAAAATTGATCCAGTTATTGGTAGAGATGAAGAAATTCGACGTGTTATTGAAATCTTATCTCGTAAAACAAAAAACAATCCTGTATTGATTGGGGAACCAGGTGTTGGTAAAACTGCAATTTGTGAAGGATTGGCACAACGTATTTATCATGATGAAGTTCCAGAAGGATTAAAGAATAAGAAACTAATTGAATTGGATATGGGTTCTTTAATTGCGGGTGCGAAATATCGTGGTGAATTTGAAGAACGATTAAAAGGTGTTTTAAAACAAGTACAACAAGCAAATGGAGATATTATTCTATTTATTGATGAAATTCATAATCTTGTTGGTGCTGGTAAAACAGAAGGTAGCATGGATGCTGCAAACCTTTTAAAACCACTATTAGCACGTGGTGAATTAAGATGTATTGGTGCAACGACGTACAATGAATATCGACAATATATTGAAAAAGATAGAGCTTTAGAAAGACGTTTCCAAAAAGTACAAGTCAATGAACCAACAGTTGATGATACGATTGCAATATTAAGAGGTCTCAAAGAACGCTTTGAAAATTATCACCATGTGACGATTAAAGATGAAGCTTTGGTTTCTGCTGCGAAATTGTCGGATCGTTATATCACGGATCGTTTTTTACCAGATAAGGCAATCGATCTAGTAGATGAAGCTTGTTCTTCCATTCGTGTAGAATTAGATTCTATGCCAACAGAACTATATGAATTAGATCGTAAACAAAAGCTTTTAGATATGGAGTTAAAATCTTTAAAGAAAGAAAAAGATGAAAAGTCTTTAGCTCGAAAAGCGGAAATTGAAAAAGAACTTGCAGATGTCAATGAAAAGCTAGAAGCAGGTGTTTCAAAATGGAATGCTGAAAAAGAAAGTGATAAATCCATTGCTTCTTATCAAAATGAATTAGAAGAAGCTAAAAGACAATACGATCTTGCTAGAGAAAAGAATGATTATGATAAAGCTGGGCAATTGTTATATTCAACGATTCCTGCTTTAGAAAAGAAAATTAAAGATTCAATGAATGAAGATAATGATAATTCTTCTAATACGATGTTAAAACGTGTTGTAGATGAAGAAGAAATCAATAACATTGTTTCTAGATGGACGCATATTGATATTTCTAGATTAAAGAGTTCAGAAAAAGAAAAGATTCTTCATTTAAAAGACTTCTTAAAACAAAGAGTCATGGGACAAGATGAAGCATTGGAATTAGTGACTGACGCTATCATGCGTTCTAAAGCAAACATTCAAGACGAAAATAGACCATTAGGTTCTTTCTTGTTCTTAGGACCTACAGGCGTTGGTAAAACAGAAGTCGCAAAAGCATTGGCTGAACAACTTTTTGATGATGAATCAAATATCGTTAGAATCGATATGAGTGAATACATGGAAAAGTTTAGTGTATCTCGTTTGATTGGCGCTCCTCCAGGATACGTTGGATACGAAGAAGGTGGACAATTAACAGAAGCTGTTCGTAGACATCCATATTCCATTGTACTTCTAGATGAAGTTGAAAAAGCACATCCAGATGTATTCAATATCTTGTTACAAATTTTAGATGATGGAAGAATCACTGATTCTAAAGGAGTTACTGTTGATTTCAAAAACACAATCATTATTATGACAAGTAATTTAGGTAGTGATTTTGCGTTTGATGAAAACGAAGCCGAACGTAAAAAGAATTATGAAAATGCAGTCCATAATTTCTTTAAACCGGAATTTGTGAATCGTATTGATGAAATCATCGTATTTAATGCTTTAGATATTGAAGTACAAAAGAAGATTGCAGATAAGTTCTTAGCGTTGCTTGCAGATAGACTTCAAGAGAAAGATATTCACTTAGAAGTTACAGAACAAGCAAAAGAAAGAATCATTCAATTAGGTGTTGATACACATTTAGGTGCTAGACCTATGAGAAGACATATTCAACGTAGCATTGAAACAGAAGTTGCAAAATTAATATTATCTACAGATAACATTGCAAATAAAACAATTGTAGTAGATGCTGATGAACATCAATATTTGTTCTCTATAAAATAGTTATGAAAACCATTTAAAAAGAATGCCAAAATTGGCATTCTTTTTAGATCGTTTGAATGAATTGATCAAATCCTTGATTTCCTTCGTTTGTATCTTTATAGACACCTGCATCTTCTAATACTTGTGCAAATACGAATCCAATTTCATCTTCTAAAATTTGATCAATATTATTTTGGTTCATTGTTGGATATTTTTGAATTAACATATTTGACCAATCTGCATGAGATGCGATGGAAGGAATGGAAGTAATGTTTTGATGTGTTAATAGAGCGTGTTTTAATTCTTCCATTTCTTTTTGTAATCTTGCTGGTAAAACAGCAAGTCCCATCACTTCTATCAAACCAATGTTTTCTTTTTTGATATGATGTAATTCGTTATGAGGATGGAAGATACCTAATGGATATTCATCTGTTGTGCGATTGTTTCTTAAAACAAGATCTAATTCATATTTTCCATCATTCATTCTTGCGATAGGTGTTATTGTGTTATGACGTATCTCGTTTGTATGAGAAAGGATATCACAAGAAGGATCATCATAGGAAATCCACTTTTCTAATATTCTATTCGCAAGTTCAACTAATTGAGTTTTATCTTTTCCATCTAATCGTATGACGGACATTGGCCAATCAACGATTCCAGCATTTATTTCTGGATAGTTTGGAAATGCAATTTGTTTTCGAATGTTTGCTTTTGCCATAGCGAATGTATAGTTACCACCTTGGAAATGCTCGTGAGATAGAATGGAACCTCCAACGATTGGAAGGTCTGCATTAGAACCAATCGTATAATGAGGAAAGATGTCTAAAAATTCTAGTAATCTTTGGAATGTTGCTTTTTCAATGCACATTGGCCTATTCTCATCTGTTAAGACGATACAATGTTCATTGTAATAAACATAGGGACTATATTGCATATACCATAATTCATGATCTAATACGAGTGGTATTTGTCGAAGGGTAAAACGAGATGGATGATCTAATCTTCCTGCATATCCTTCATTCGTATGACATAGTAGATCACTTGGATATTTTTGAACTTTTTGATTTGCGCTTGCAGCAATGGCTTTTGGATCTTTTTCGGGTTTTGATAAATTGATTGTGATATCTAAATCCCCATATTTTGTTTTCGTAACCCACTTTTTATCTTTTTCAATTCGATATCTTCTAATATAATCACTATCACAAGATAATTTATAAAAGTAATCTGTTGCTAGAGAAGGGGATTGGTGATAATAATTGGAAAATTTTTCACGAACAATACTTGGCCTAGGAGTCAGACAATTCATAATTCTTGTATCAAATAAATCTCTAGAGGCAATGCCGTTTTCGATAATATTTCTTTGTACTGCTTCATCTAATAATACGTTTAAAATTGTTTCTAAGGTTTCTTTCTTTCCACGGTGTGGATCGTAGTCAATTGGTGGTTCTATTTTTAAGACGTCAAATAATAAGTTGGACACATAATAAATATCGCTATCTTCAATTAATTTTGTATCTAGACCATATTGAACCAATGATTGTACCATTTGTATACTTTTCATAATAATATCCTCCAAGTTTATGTATTATTTTATTCTTGAGGGTAAAATGTTTCTCTAAGAATATTTTAGAAAGAATCATGAATATTTTGTTTCTAGGATATGTTATAATGTTTTACAAGTTTAAAGGGGATTATTATGAATTTATCTACAACTGATATTATTAATATTGTAATTGGTGTCGTTTTTATTGGATTATCTATTCCATTATTTTTTCGTTGGAGAAAGCTTAGTGGAAAAGTAATTATTACGGATCAACAATGGTCAACTATGCGTATTTTATTTTTGGTAATTGGTGTTTTATCTGTGATTAGTTTGATTACACAAGGTGCAAACATGACATTTTTTGACATCTTCCGTTTAACAGGAACAATCATTGCGGTATCTATTTACATGGTCGTTCGAGATGGAGTTGGAGAGGAAGGATTGGTTTCTGGAGGAAAGATTTATCCTTGGAATGAAGTGCGTGCATATGACTATGAAAGAAGAAAGAATGTTGTAGCAGTTTACTTTACAGTGGAATCTCAAAATGAAAAGAAACCTGATGATTATAGAAGTAAAGAATTAGATTTTAGTATTGAAGATGAAGAACTTTTGAAGAAGTTTTTAGAAAATAATCTTGGCAGAAAATATACAAGAATGAAGAAAACTTCTAAGTAACAATATTAGTTTGATTAATTGTTTTCGTATTTGAATTTTATATCTATATTTTAATTTGGTAACTTATGAAAGATTCAGATTTAAACAAAAAGAAAAAACAAAATAAATCGCATGAAGGGTTAAGACTGATTTTGTTATTGGTTACAGTCACTCTTTTAATTCACGTTTATACGAGTGTTTTACAATTGAATTTTCGTTCTAATACTTTAGAAGGTATTGTGAATCATAATACAGATTGTTCAAATATTATGTATAAAACGTTATGCGATGATTTTATTGCGGATGATTTTCTTTCCATTAATTCTGAAGAAGATAAATCTAATTATCGGTACAAAAAAATCCAAAATCGAATGAACGAAGTGCGAAAGATGTCTTCAGCAAGATATCTCTATACCGCAAAAAGAAATGATGATGGAGATTTAATTTATATCATTGATGGTTTAAATACAGATGCTTCTGATTTTAGAAACCCTGGAGATAAAATTGAAAACGAAATGATTCCATATATTGAAAAAGCACTGAATGGGGAAAGTGTTATTTCTCAAGATATTGTTGATACGAAATGGGGTCATATTTTTACTGCTTGTTATCCTGTAAAGAATCAAGACAATCAAGTAATAGGTGCTTTATGTGTTGAAATGGATATGGAATATATGTATTCCTATTTCCAAGAAAATCAAACAAATTCAAGAGTTATTGCGGCAGTTACGATTTGTGTAGCGATTGTTTTGATTGTTTTCTATTACAATTTGTTGTCTATTCAAAGAAAGAAACAAAGAGAACAACATCGTTTATTAGAAAAAAGTATGAAAGAAGCGGATGTTGCTAATAAGGCAAAGTCTACGTTCTTATTTAATATTTCTCATGATATTCGTACACCTATGAACGCAATTATTGGCTATGCAGATTTAAGTGAAAAACATTTAGATGAAAAAGAAAAATTAAAACATTATGTTGCAAATATTAAAGTGTGTGGTGAAAAAATGTTATCAATTATTGATAGTGTTTTAGAATTATCTAGGATTGAAAATAATGAAATTGTAATATCGAATAAGATAACAAATATAAGTGATGGGTTTGATTCTAGTATTGCGATGTTTGAAGCACCTACACAACAAAAAAATCAAAAATTGCTTGTTTCTAAAAGCATAGTAAATCCATATGTTTATTTAGATGGAGTGCATGTTTCTGAGATTCTTTTGAATATTGTTAGTAATGCCATCAAATATACACAATATGGTGGTGAAATCAAAGTATCTATTACACAATTGTTAGTGGATAATGAATCTTGTGATTTAATGCTTGTCGTAGAAGATAATGGAATTGGAATGTCTAAGGGATTTCAAAAACATATTTTTGAATCTTTTTCTAGAGAAAAATCATCAACGGTATCAGGTGTAGAAGGTACTGGACTTGGTATGGGAATTGTAAAGAGATTGATTGATTTAATGAATGGTGAAATTGAAATTGAAAGCGAATTAGGTAAGGGTTCTAAATTCACTGTGAAAATTCCTTGTGCTTTAGCTAGTAAAGAAGAATTTGAAGAAACTATTATTGAAGTAGAACATAATTATGATAATTTTGTCGGAAAGCGATTATTATTAGCTGAAGATAATGAAATCAATGCTGAGATTGCTACTGAATTACTTAAAGAGTATGGATTTGTGATTGAAAGAGTAGATGATGGCGTAAGTTGTGTGAATCGTTTAAAAGAAGTCGGTGCAGGATATTATGAAGTTGTATTAATGGATATTCAAATGCCTACTATGGATGGTTATGAAGCAACAAGACTAATTCGACAATTTGATGATAAGGTCAAAGCTGGTATTCCTATTATTGCGATGACTGCAAATGCTTTTATTCAAGATAAAGAAAAAGCTTTTGAAGTTGGTATGAATGATTATGTCGCAAAACCAATTGATATGGCGAAATTATTAAAGATCTTAAGTAGGTATATTACATGAATCCAAAACAAAGAAAACAAAATCGACAACAAAAAATCATTTATTTCTTATTGTGTATATTAATCTTTGTTTTGATATATTGTGTTGGATATTTTTGCATGAATTTTATCTCTTTTGCGATGAGTATTCATCCATATTTCCAATTGGCATTCTATGTTTTTTGGTATTTCTTTGATTTTTTGATTACGAAGAAATTGATGTCTTCTAGCATAGTTTGTCTTTGGATCATTCAACTTTTCTCTTGAAAAGAAGTCGTTATTCTATTAAAATCAATATCGCAAAGAAGGAAAGTAGTATTTGAATCCATTTGTATAGAGAGTTCTGTGGGTGGTGGAAACAGAAACATATATTCAAAGAAGTAGTTCTGGAGCATTCTAGATGAAATCATAGTAGTTTAGAACGGATATGCACGTTACGCATTTGAGAAGTAAACAAAGGTGGTACCACGTTAATTAACGTCCTATGTAAGTAGGATGTTTTTTTTGTTTTATAAAGGAGGTTTGTATGGAAAAGAATCTACAACAAAAATATGACCACAAAGCAGTTGAAGAAGGAAGATATGATAAGTGGGTCAAGGAAGGTTATTTCACTGCCGGAGACAAATCAAAGGATCCATTTACGATTGTTATTCCACCACCAAATGTAACAGGTATTTTACATATTGGTCATGCTTGGGATAATACATTACAAGATATTATTGCACGTTATAAACGTATGCAAGGTTATGATATGTTGTATTTGCCAGGTATGGACCATGCAGGTATTGCAACACAGGCAAAAGTTGATGCACGTTTAAAAGATGAAGGTATTTCTAGATATGACATTGGAAGAGAAAAGTTCTTAGAAAGAGCATGGGAATGGAAAGAAGAATATGCTGCAACAATTCGTAAACAATGGGCAAAACTAGGAAATTCCTTAGATTATTCCAGAGAGCGTTTTACAATGGATGAAGGCTTTAATGAAGCTGTTCAACATGTATTCGTAACACTTTATAATGAAGGTTTGATTTATAGAGGATGGAGAATCATTAACTGGGATCCAGAAGCACGTACAGCTTTAAGTAATATTGAAGTATATTATCAAGATGATCCAGGTAAGATGTACTACATGAATTATGAAACAGTGGAAGATCATGAACATTTTATTGTTGCGACAACTAGACCTGAGACAATGTTTGGGGATGTATGTGTTGTTGTAAATCCAAAAGATGAAAAAACAAATCATTTAATTGGAAAACATTGTATTAATCCAGCAAATGGAAAAGAATTACCTATCATTGGTGATGATTATATTGAAATTGGTTTTGGTACAGGTATTATGAAATGTACACCTGCACATGATCCTAACGACTATGCAATTGCAGAACGTCATAACTTAGAAAAACCTATTTGTATGAATCCAGATGGAACAATGAATGAAATCTGTGGTGAATATCAAGGGATGGATCGCTATGAAGCAAGAGAAGCTCTTGTGAAAAAGTTTGAAGAAGAAAAAATCATGGATCATATCGAAGATATTACACATAATGTTGCCCATTCTGAAAGAACACATTGTGTTGTAGAACCATATCTATCTCAGCAATGGTTTGTAAAGATGAAACCATTGGCGGAAGATGTATTAAAATATCAAAACGATCCAGAACAAAAGATTACTTTCTATCCTGAAAGATTTGAAAAAACATTCACTCAATGGCTAGAAAATATTGAAGATTGGTGTATTTCAAGACAATTGTGGTGGGGTCATAGAATTCCTGCATGGTATAACGAAAAAACAGGTGAAACGTATGTAGGAAAACAAGCTCCAGTCGGTGAAGATTGGAAACAAGATGAAGATGTATTAGATACATGGTTTTCAAGTGCTTTGTGGCCTTTTTCTACACTAGGTTGGCCAAATGAAACAGAGGATTATCAAAGATATTATCCAACAAGTACACTTGTAACGGGTTACGATATCATTTTCTTCTGGGTAGCACGTATGGCTTTTGATGCAAGACATTTCACAAACAATAGACCATTTAAAGATGTTTTGATTCATGGTTTGATTCGTGATGCGCAAGGTAGAAAGATGAGTAAATCTTTAGGAAATGGAATTGATCCAATGCAAGTCATTGATGAATATGGTGTTGATGCATTACGTTTCTTCTTGACAACAAATTCTACACCTGGTCAAGATATGCGTTATATTCCTGAAAAGGTAGAAGCTGCTTGGAACTTTATTAATAAGATTTGGAATGCTTCTAGATTTGTATTGATGAATTTACCGGAAGGAATGAAAGAAGAAGATGTTAATCTATCTTATTTAACACCAAGTGAAACTTGGATCTTAAACAAATTGAACGCAACAATTGATAGTGTTACAAATAACATGGAAAAATATGAGTTTGCGTTAGTTGGAAATGAATTATATTCCTTTGTTTGGAATGATTTCTGTAGTTGGTATGTAGAAATGAGCAAATCAGCATTAAATGGCGAGGATGAAAAAGCAAAGAAAGGTGCACAATCAACATTATATGTTGTATTAAATGCAATCGTTCGTTTATTATCTCCGTTTATGCCATTTGTTTGTGATGAAATCTATCAAACATTACCACATACAAAAGATTCTATTTGTTTAGAAACATGGCCAAATAAGATTGATGGTATTGATGCAACAAATCTCAAAGATATGGATCGTTTGATTTCTGCAATTTCAAAGATTCGTGAAGTAAAAAATACAAATGATTTGAAACCATCAGCTCCAATTCATGTTTTATTGAAAGATTTAGATGGAAATACACTGGCTGTTGATTCTGGCTTAGCTGCAATCATGCAAAAGATGTGTAAAGCAGAATGGTGTGATGCATTAGAAGGAGATTTAACCGTAGAAACGATTTATGAAGGAACATTATATATTCCAAGTAATGAACTTTCTGATCCAGAAGAAGAAAAGAAAAAATTATCTTTAGAAAAAGAAAGATTAGAAAAAGAATTAGATCGTTCTCATAAGATGTTAAGCAATGAATCATTCATCGCAAAAGCTCCTGAGGCAAAAGTACAAGCAGAAAAAGATAAACTTGCAGGATATGAAAAACAATATCAAGCAATTGTAGATCGTCTAGCAGTACTCAATCACGAATAGGAATGTTATAATCTCTACTAGAGAATACTAGTAGAGATTATTTTATTAGGAGGTACTTATGGCAGAAAAGAAAAATAAGCACACGTTATTAAAAGTGGTAGGTGGTGTATCTGCGACTGCAGCAACAGCTTATGGTGGTTTTTCCTATTTGATATTTAGACATGCATTTGATTTGAAAAATTCTATGATTCATAAAACAAAAAATCTTGTACATACAGATGCAGAAGTTGAAGACTGGTATCAACATAGTGTTAAATCTGATTTATTTTTAGATTCTTATGATGGTTTGAAATTACATGCACTATCAATCATTAATCATGAAGAAAGTGATTTATGGATGGTATTTGTTCATGGAACAGCTTCATATAGTAAAAATATGATTCCATTTATGTATGAAGCAGATGCTAGAGGATATAATATTTTGGCAATTGATCAAAGAGGTTGTGGTGCATCTGAAGGTAAATATACCGGACTTGGTTGGAATGAACATTATGATCTCATGATGTGGATCAATCGTATCATATCTCAAAATAAAGATTGTAAGATTGCTTTGTTTGGTTTGAATACTGGCGGTGCTACAGTGATGAATGCAGTAGGTGATTATTTACCTAGTCAAGTGAAATGTGCAGTCGAAGATGGAGCCTATTCTAATCTAAAAGAAATCATTTCTCATGTGACAAAAAATATCGTACATGTGGATGCAAAACCTTTTTTACCTGCAGTGAATGTTTTGGTACAACAATTCTTGCATTTTTCAATGAATGATATTTCTTTGAAAAGACAGTTAAGAGAATGTGAAGTGCCGATGTTATTTATTCATGGCAGTGAAGATTCTATGATTCCTACAAGTATGGTTTTTGATAATTATTATGCTTGTGGAAGTGAAAAAGAATTATATGTTGTAGAAGGTAAAGGATATAACGATACCTATACAGATAAACACTATTTTGATTGTTTGTTTGAGTTTGTAGATAAACATATGCATGCATAAAAGACGAAAGCTGGATGAAAAATTTCAGCTTTTTTTATATCTTTTGATAAAATTATGTGTTTTTTCACATGATTCACTAGTTTTTTGGTAGCGCTTGCAATATAATAAATAAAGAGAAATTCAAAGGAGGCTATAATGGCTACAAAGAAGTATGTTTATAAGTTTGCAGAAGGTAATGCAAACATGCGTGAACTTTTAGGAGGGAAGGGTGCAAACCTTGCTGAAATGAGATCTTTAGATCTTCCAGTTCCTGAAGGATTTACGATTACCACAGAAGCGTGTATCAAATATTACACAGATGGTGAAAAAATATCTGAGGATGTACAAGCTCAGATTGATAAAGCAGTTACATGGCTACAAAAAGAAACAAAGAAAAAATTTGCTGACAATAAAAATCCATTACTTGTTTCTGTTAGATCTGGTGCGAGAGCATCTATGCCAGGTATGATGGATACAATCTTAAATTTAGGTATCAATGATGAAGTTGTAAAAGTCATTGAAGAACAAAGTGGAAATAAGCGTTTTGCCTATGATTCATATCGTAGATTTATTCAAATGTTCTCTGATGTTGTAATGGGATTGAATAAGAGTAAATTTGAAGAAATCATTGATGAAATGAAGGAAAAGAAAGGTGTTAAGTTAGATATTGATCTTGACGCTGACGATATGGAAGAATTAACAAGGAAATTCAAGGATTTCTATAAAGATAATTTAAAGGAAGATTTCCCACAAGATCCAATCGTTCAATTAGAAAGATCCATTATGGCTGTATTCCGCTCTTGGAATAATGAAAGAGCAATCTATTATAGAAGAGTAAATGATATTCCTGATTCTTGGGGCACTGCAGTTAATGTTATGGAAATGGTATTCGGTAACATGGGTAATGATTGCGGTACTGGTGTTGCATTTACACGTAATCCTGCAACAGGTGAAAATAAATTGTTTGGTGAATTCTTAATGAATGCGCAAGGTGAAGATGTTGTTGCAGGTATTCGTACACCATCCCCTATTGCTGATTTAAAGAAAACAATGCCTGAAGCTTATAAAGAATTTGCTCGTGTAGCAAATATTCTTGAACAACATTATCATGATATGCAAGATATGGAATTTACAATTGAACATGGTAAATTGTTTATGTTGCAGACACGTAACGGTAAAAGAACAGCAAATGCAGCATTGAAAATTGCTGTAGATATGGTAAAAGAAGGTCTTGTAACGGTTGATCAAGCATTGTTGATGGTTGAACCAAAACAATTAGATGATTTGTTACATCCTACATTTGATAGCGAAGATTTAAAAGCTAAGAGTTCTGATGTAATTGCCAAAGGTCTAGCTGCTGCTCCAGGTGCAGGGGCAGGTACGGTTGTATTTACAGCTGAAGATGCTGAAAAGGCTGCTGAGGCTGGAAAGAAAGTCGTTCTTGTTCGCTTAGAAACATCTCCAGAAGATATTAAAGGTATGGCAGCTGCACAAGCAATTGTTACAGCACGTGGTGGTATGACATCTCATGCAGCAGTTGTAGCTCGTGGAATGGGTGCATGCTGTGTATCTGGATGTGGTGATTTAAAAGTTGATGAAGTTAAGAAATGCTTTACTGTAAATGGTGTTACATATACAGAAGATGATGTGATTTCTGTTGATGGAAATACAGGTCTTGTTTATAAAGGAGAAGTTAAAACTGTTCCTGCAAAGATTTCTGGTAATTTTGCAAAGTTCATGAAGTGGGCTGATGAAAGAAGAAGACTACAAATTAGAACAAATGCAGATACACCTGAAGATGCTGCAAAGGCAGTTGAATTTGGTGCAGAAGGTGTTGGACTTGTTCGTACAGAACATATGTTCTTCAATTCTGCAGATCGTATTAAAGCAATTAGAATGCTATGTGTATCACAAACACCTGAACAACGTGCAAAAGCTTTAGCTACAATGGAACCATACCAAACAGAAGATTTTGAAGGTATCTTTGAAGCAATGGGTGGAAGAAATGTTACAGTTCGTTTATTAGATCCACCTCTACATGAATTCTTACCACATGGTGATAAAGAAGCTAAAGATGTCGCAAAGGCTTTAGGAATTACAGTTAAGGATATTGAAAATGCGGCAGAAGCATTAAAAGAATTTAACCCAATGATGGGTCATAGAGGATGTAGATTAGATGTTACTTATCCAGAAATTGGTGCAATGCAAGCACGTGCAATCATCAATGCTGCATTGAAAGTGAATCAGGCACATCCAAGATGGCATTTTGTTCCTGAAATCATGATTCCACTTGTTGGAGAACCAAAAGAATTAGAATATGTAGCAAATATCGTTAAGGCAGAAGCAGATAAGATTCTTGCGGAAGCAAATAGCAAGATGGAATATAAAGTTGGTACAATGATTGAAATTCCTCGTGCTGCTTTACTTGCTGGTGAACTTGCTGAAACAGCTGAATTCTTCTCATTTGGAACAAACGATTTAACACAAATGACATTTGGCTTCTCAAGAGATGATGCTGGTAAGTTCTTACCGGATTATTATGACAAACACATTTATGAATCTGATCCATTTGCTCATGTTGATACAAAGGGTGTTGGACAACTTGTTAAGATGGCTAGTGAATCTGGTAGAGCAACAAGAAAAGATATTCATTTAGGTGTATGTGGAGAACATGGTGGTGATCCAGCTTCTATTGAATTCTTCAATTCTGTTGGATTAGATTATGTTTCTTGTTCACCATATCGTGTTCCAATTGCTCGTTTAGCTGCTGCTCAAGCACAAATTAAATTAGAAGCTGCAACAAAACTAGCAAAAAAAGTAGCATCCAAAAAAACAACTAAAAAAGCTACTAAGAAAACAAAATAAATCATAATTGGGGTTAATGATTATAGATAGAATGGGGTCTTAGTATAGATCCCTTTCTTTTTTTAGGAGAAATAAAATGACTAAAAGATATATCATGGCAATTGATGAAGGTACAACTTCTGTTAGAGCAATTCTATTTGATCATGAAGCAAAAATCATTTCTATTGCACAAAAGGAATTTACACAATATTTTCCAAAACCAGGATGGGTAGAACATGATGCAAATGAAATATGGTTAGCCGTATTAGCTTGTATGAGTGAAGTAATCTTGAAGAGTGGAATCGAACCAGTAGAAGTAGCAAGTATTGGAATTACAAATCAAAGAGAAACTGCAGTTATATGGAATAAAGAAACAGGTTTACCTATTCATAAAGCAATTGTTTGGCAAAGCAGACAAACAGATGATATTTGTGAAGAATTAATTACAAATGGTTACAATGATACATTTAGAGATAAAACAGGGTTACGTATTGATCCTTATTTTTCTGGTACTAAATATAGATGGATCTTAGACCATACACCAGGTTCACAACAATTAGCACAACAAGGGAAATTACTTGCAGGAACAATGGATAGTTGGCTTGTTTGGTGTTTGTCTGGTGGAAAAACGCATGTAACGGATTATACAAATGCTTCTAGAACATTGTTGTATAATATTTATGAATGCAAATGGGATGAAGAATTATGCTCAATTTTAAATATTCCAATGCAAATGTTGCCTGAAGTAAAAGATTCTTCATATGTTTATGCAAAAACAGCACCATATCATTTCTTTCAACAAGAAGTTCCAATTGCTTCTATTGTAGGAGATCAACAAGCAGCTTTATTTGGACAATCTTGTTTTCATGAAGGTGATGTAAAAAATACATATGGTACTGGTGGATTTCTTTTGATGAATACAGGAGGAACTCCAAAAAAATCGGAAGATGGACTTTTAACTACAATTGCATGGGGAATTGAAGGGGAAATTACATATGCATTAGAAGGCTCTATTTTTGTATCAGGTTCAGCAATTCAATGGTTGCGAGATCAAATGAATTTCTTTGAATCATCTAAACAATCGGAAGAATACGCAAAACAAGCAAAAGAAAATAGTGGTGTTATGGTTGTGCCAGCATTTGTAGGGTTGGGTGCACCTTATTGGGATGATGCTTGTAGAGGAGCGATTTTTGGAATCACTAGAGGTACGTCCAAAGAAGATATTACCAAAGCAACTTTAGATTCATTAGCTTATCAAACAAAAGATGTATTAGATGCGATGTCAAAAACGAATGGATTAAAAATTCAAGAATTGCGCGTGGATGGTGGAGCTAGTGCAAATAACTATTTGATGCAAAGACAAGCGGATATTATGCAATGTGATATAATTCGCCCAACTTTTTTAGAAACAACTGCATTAGGAGCGGCGCGCTTAGCAGGGCTAGCAATTGGGTTTTGGAAGATGGAAGATTTTCTTCATCAAAATAAAGAAGAAACAATTTTTCACTCAGAAATGGATATTGAACAAGCGAAGTTTTTGTATCAAAAATGGCAAAGAGCAGTTGAAGCAGCAAGATATTTTACAAAATAAAACTTTAGCGGAAATTTTCTAACCATCAAATTTCCGCTAAAGAAAGATAAAAAATAGAAAGGGAAGAAAAGAAAAACAAAAAAAATAAAAAAAAGATGTTGACTAGGAAGTAAAAAAGGTGGTATACTCATC
>CAVLCI010000019.1:0-23959 GCA_963661415.1 Bifidobacteriaceae bacterium
TTGATAGGAATTGTGATTCTTTCTAAAAGAAGAAAAGCATAACAATAATTAACAAAAAGACGAGGATGATAAACATCTTCGTCTTTTCACAAAACCGTGAGTAAAAAATTTATAGGTGATGAATGAATTTTGATAAACACGACATTATTCTAGTATTTGAAGCTTATCTTTTTTCATCTTTAGAATATGTTGTATTTTTGTTATAATCTATAGTGTTATGGAAGAATTTAAGGTGACAATAGATGCATTTGATGGTCCTTTGGATCTTATGTTGCATTTAATACGTGAAAAAGAATTGGATTTGATGAATTTAGATATGAATGTATTAACTGATCAATACATTGCGTATTTAAATCGTATGAGTGATCTTCATTTAGAAGTTGCTAGTGAATATCTAGCAGAACTTGCAACACTGATTGAATATAAATCAAAGAAAATGCTTCCAGGTAAAGAAGCTGAAATAGATGATGAATATGAAGAAGATCCAAAAGATAGACTTGTTAAGAGATTGTTGGAATATCAACAATACAAAGAAGCAAGTCAAGATCTTAATGTATTATATGAACAAAGACAATTACAGATGTCACGACCAATTTCTAATGAAGTTGAACAATGGTTAAAAGAAGATGAAACTGCACCATATTCAGGGAATCCCTATGATCTTATGCGTGCAATGAAACGTGTAATGATGAGAATGCGTTTATCTGTACCACAAGAATCAACTTATACAGTAAAAGAAATTTCTATGGAAGATAGAGAATTAGAAGTTAGAGCGATGTTGGATAAACTTCCTAAAACATTTCGCTTTGAAAGATTATTAGAAGATGTACATGATATGCCAATGTTTATTGCGACATTCTTATCTGTGTTGGATTTGGCAAGACAACATACATTGTTATTCACAGTTGATGAGAATGATGTGATTTGGTTTACAACAGGAGAAGCACATGAGTGATGAAATCAAGATGAATGAAGAAATGGCTCTTCCTCAAGTTGAAAAAGTTGAATCTTATGAGAAAACACCCGAGCAATTAAGTATTGATCCTTCGATTCAACAGGAAGAAGAAACAATTCTTGCACAAAAAGAAAATGATGAAAAATTAAGTGCAATCTTAGAAGGATTATTATTTCTTGTAGGGGATGAAGGATTGACTTGTAAACAAGCTTCACAATCAATGGGTATTTCTGAAAAGAAAGTAGAACAATTATTTGAAGAATTACAAAAATATTATACAGATGATAAAAGAGGGTTTGAGATAGAAAGATATGGTGAAAAATATCGTTTTCTTTCCAAGGCTGTTGTACATGATGCAGCTAAAAAACTCTTTTCCATTGAAAAAGTTTCTAAGTTATCTAATGCTGCATTAGAAACATTGGCGATCATTGCTTATAAACAACCAATTACACGTGTTGAAATTGAAGAAATTCGTGGTGTAGGTGCAGATGTAATGATTCGTAAATTAGAAGCTAGAGGATTCATTAAAGAAGATGGAAGAAGTGATGCACCAGGTAGACCATTCTTATATTCTGTCACAGATGAGTTTATGGATGCTTTTAAATTATTAAGTTTAGATGAGCTTCCAGATCTTCCTGAATTTAACAAAGAAGAAGGAAATGATGATTTGTTCCAGTAATGATGATATGATGATACAGAAGTATGTATCATATCGGAAAGGAGAATAGATGACAAAAAAAATAGTACGTTGTTTATTGGCATTTATGATCTTGAGTGGATGTACAACACAAGTAGAGGAATCAGTAACGATTGAAAAACCATCGCAACCAGTTTCTACTTCTAATGCAGAAACGATAAAAGAAAAAAGTTCTAAGGTTGCTGATGAGGCAAACCAAATCGTTGATGCTTTAGATATGAGTGATACGATGGATTCTCCATTGTCTGAAGAAGCTGTTAATGGATTGTTTTTTCAAGGAGATAAAACATTAATCAGTAATGCTTGTGTATATTTATCAAAAGAAGCAGATAGCTCTGATGCAGTTGCAGTATTTGCGACAAAAAAGAGTGATGAAGTCAAAGAATATATTCAACAATATATTGATTCTGCACAATCTAATGCAGAAGAATTTTCAGAAGAAGAAGTTAAAAAAATAAAAAACGCTATCCTTGAAAGTAATGATTCACGAGTTATATTGGTGATTGCTTCCAATGCAAATTCTGCTAAAAAAGTAATAGAAAAGATTTTGAAATAAATGAAAAAAATAGTGATTTGTATGATGTGTGTATTCTTACTTGTAGGATGCACAAGCCAACAATCTTCTTCTACTTCAAAAGTTGAATTAACACAAGCAGAAACGGAAACCATTCAATTGAAATCTACATTAGATATGGATGGCTTAGTACAAGTGAAAAATAGAGTTGTCATTGGAATGGTTTTTTCAGGTGACAAAGAAGTTGTGAGTGATTCTTGTATGTATCGATCTGATACAGAAGGAAATTATGATATGATTGGTGTCTTTTATCCGAATGACATGGAGAAAGCACTGAGTTATATTAATGAATATTTGAGTTCATTAAAAAGTGAATGTAATAAAAAATATCCTGAAGAAGTATTTAAAATCAGTAATGCGATTGAAAAACATAACGATAACGAAATCATACTTGTGATAACTAGTAATATTGAAAGTGCTAGAAAACAAGTAGAAAGTATTCTTGAAAATCAATGAGGAGAAAAGGAGAAGTCTATGATTGAAAGATATTCTAGAGAAGTAATGCGTAACATTTGGACAGAAGAATCAAAGTTTCAGGCTTGGTTAGATGTTGAAATTTTGATTGATGAAGCTTGGAGTGAACTTGGTGAAATTCCAAAAGAAGATGTCGAAAAGATTCGGGAAAATGCTACGTTTACTGTAGATCGTATTCATGAAATTGAACAACAAACACGTCATGATGTCGTTGCTTTTACACGTTGTGTATCAGAATCTCTTGGAGAAGAAAAAAAATGGGTACACTATGGTGTTACTTCAACAGATGTAGTAGATACGGCATATGGTCTTCGTTATAAAAAAGCAAATGAAATCCTTCGTCAAGATATCTTGGATTTCATGGATGTTTTAAAAGAAAATGCATTGAAATATAAAGATACGATCATGATGGGTAGAACACATGGTGTACATGCGGAAATCACAACATTTGGTATGAAGTTTGCGCTTTGGTATGAAGAAATGAAGCGTAACTTAGATCGTTTCGATGCAGCTAGAAAAGATGTAGAAGCAGGAAAGATTTCAGGAGCAGTTGGTACATTCGCAAATATTCCACCTTTTGTACAAGACTATGTTTGTGATAAGTTAGGAATTCAATCCGCTAACATTTCTACACAGATCCTACAAAGAGATCGTCATGCGAATTATTTTGGAACATTGGCTTTGATTGGTTCTACAATTGAACAAATGGCTATGGAAATTAGACACTTACAAAGAACAGAAGTTCGTGAAGTAGAAGAACACTTCAATAAAGGACAAAAGGGTTCTAGTGCAATGCCTCACAAGAGAAATCCAATTGGTAGTGAAAATATTTGTGGATGCGCAAGAGTACTCAGAGGTTACATGATGACTTCTTATGAAGATATTCCACTATGGCATGAACGTGATATTTCTCACTCTTCTGCAGAAAGAATCATTGCACCAGATGCTACAGAATTATTAGATTACATGTTAACGAGATTTGGTGGTATCTTAAAGAATCTTACAGTATTCCCTGAAAAGATGAAGAAAGATATTTGGTTAACAAATGGTGTTATTTTCTCTCAAAGATTCATGTTGAAATTAATTGAAAAGGGTTGGAGTAGAGAAAAAGCATATGATACAGTTCAACCACAAGCAATCAAAGCTTGGGAAAATGATTTAAACTTCAGAGATTTGATTACTTCTGTTGAAGATGTGAAAGAGACTTTAACACCAGAAGAAATTGAAGATTGTTTTGATCCAATGTATCATGTAAGAAACGTTGATACAATATTCAAAAGAGTTGGTATTCTTTGAGACAGATAGACTTCTATCTGTCTTTTTTGTACAATTTTTATTATGTTGAAAAAGATACTGAAAAGTACATTGATTTTCTTGATCGTTTTCTTTAATGTTTTTGTTTTGATATTTGGAATTTGGTTGAAAAAAGGAAATGGTGAAAATTATTATCGTTATACGTATGCAAAGAAGAATGAGCGTGTTACGATTTTGAACTTTACAAATCAAAGAGCTATGTATCGTGATGATGAAATCAAAGATATGATTTCGCAATATTTTGATGTAGATGATTCTGTTTTAGATACGATTATGGAAAAATCAATTGTAATTCCAGGACTACGTTCTACAAAAACATTACAAGAAAATACCTCGAATGAAAGTAGTATTTGTACTTCAATGACACCACAAGGTATCGTTATGAGTGAATCATATATTTTGATTTCTGCATATTGTTATACAAAAGAACATAATTCTGTAATCTATGTTTTAGATAAAGGCACCCATGAATTTATTAAAGAAATCATCTTACCTGATAAAAGTCATGTTGGTTCTATTGCATATGATAGTGTAAATCATAATGTTTGGGTATGTTGTTATGAAGAAACTAAAAAATTAGCATTTGTTTGTAGTATTTCTATTTCTTCAATCGAACAATATTCTTTTGATACGTATCATTTACCAATTAAATATGAGATGCAATATCAAATTGATACGCAAAAAAGATCTTCTTTTATGAATTATCATGATGGTTCTTTATATGTAGGATACTTTGAAAAAGCAATCAATCTAGAATCAACGATCCAACAATTTCAAATTACAGAAGAAGGTGGATTAAAAACAACAAATAACTTAATGAGTGATGTGTATGATGATGAACCAGATGAATATGCATTACCAACATCATTATTTTATATTAATGGGAATGCTCAAGGAATGGATCTAGATGATGATAAAATCGTAATTACACAATCTTATGGTTCTAAAAATGATTCAGAGTTAAAAGTATTTTCTAATACAAAAGATAAAGATGGAAATGTGGATGCAAGAAATCATGTTTTATTAAAATCGATTTCATTACCTGTAATGGCAGAAGATTGTTATATGGATGATGAAGGAAATCTATATGTTTGTTTTGAATCTGCTGCATTTTCATATCGGCATCGAGAGTGTAATCATATGGATCGCATATTATTTATTCCTAGAGAATTTTTTTCATGATAGAATTGATTAGGTTGAGGATATTTTATGGCAAAATTATATTTTTATTATGGTGCAATGGGTTCAAGTAAGAGTGCCAATGCAATGATGGTTGCTTTCAATTATAAAGAAAGAGGGCAAAAGGTTTTATTGTGTAAAACAGGGATTGATACAAGAGATGGCGCAAAGATCATTAAAAGTAGAATGGGATTAGAAAGTCCATGTGAATTATTAGATGATATTTGTTTATGGAAGAAAGAAGATCTTCAAAAATATGATGTAGTTATCGTTGATGAAGCACAATTTGCGACATGCGAGCAAATTGATTTCCTTTCTGATATTGTAGATGAATTACATGTACCAGTCATTTGTTACGGTTTAAGAGCTGATTTCCAAAATCATTTATTTCCAGGCTCACAAAGATTATTAGAAATTTGTGATGAAATCAGTGAAGTAAAAACAATGTGTTGGTGTGGACATAAAGCAATCTGTAATGCACGTTACAATAAAGATGGAATCGTACGTGAAGGTGCACAAGTCATGTTAGGGGCGAATGATGATTATATTGCCTTATGTAGAAAGCATTTTAAGGAAGGAAAATTACATCCTGATCAAAAACCTGTTGGTATTATAAATGATACTTTATAACCGAATTTTTACTGATTTAAGATAGAATAATTTCATGGTAATATTGCTATTAATATTTTACATGGTATCTGCTTGTATTGATTCTTATGCATCTGAACATAATAAGATGCGTGATTTTAAGTTGTTTCTTGTTCCAACATTGCTTGCAATTCTTTCTTTTTATAAAAACTTTGATGTTTTATTGTTTATTGGTTTGTTCTTTTGTTTTGTTGGTGATGTATTTTTAACGGATAAAACAGAACAGAATATTCAAAAAGGAACAATTGCGTTTTTATTAGCACATATTATGTATACAATTGATTTCTTTCATATTTCTGCTTATACGAATCTATTCTTTTGGATAGGACTAGTAATTTATGTAATTGGATTTGTATGTTTTATGAAATTTATGTACAAAATGATTCAAAAGAAATATAAGAAAGTTAGTGTCATTTATATGCTTGTTTTATTAGCGATGAGTTTTTCAGCTTATTCTAGAATGATCATTACAGGTGACTTTCTAACTTGGATTGGATCTTTATCATTTTTGATTTCGGATTTATTCATTGTATATCAGTTTTCTAAACAAATACCACAAAGAGGTGTTATGGAAACATATAGTATTGCGTTACTTTTTATTGTATTAGGTTCTATTTATGCAACTCAATTTTAGAATAGCGACACAAGATGATTATGGAAACCTTTATGAAATACAGAAGAAATATGTTTTGAGATATGAAGATCCAACAATTGTTGATATGAAAAGTATTTTAGAACGTATTGAAATAAATTTGAAATCTAATATTGATACTTATATATGTGTTTTATTAGAGGATGTACTTGTTGGGTATTATCGTATTGTAGAAGACTATGATTTCTTTTATGATCTATCATTTCTATTTGTAGAAAAAGAATATCGTAGAAATGGAATTGGTTCTCAAATCATGGATTATATAAAAGAACAATGTGAAGATACTATCCAAACAAATGTATTCATGAAAGATACAGTTATCTGTTCTTTCTTAGAAAAACATCAATTTTGTATTAAAAAAATCGTTTCTAAATCAAGAATTGTTTATGAATATAAATAATGAAAACCACTTAGAATTATATTTCTAAGTGATTTTTATTTGGGTGCATTTTTTAGAAGATTAGGCAATGTATTTTCTAAAATGAGTGAAAAATAATCTGCAGCTTTTTGTGGGTCATGTTTTTTATTATCTGTGAATTCATCAATTAGAAGTCCAGCAATTGCTTCTGTGTAGAAATGAACTAGAAATTCTTTGAATTCTTCATCTACTTGAACACCAAGTTGTTGTTCTGTACTTTGAATCATTTTTGTTGTAACACCTATAAAATCTGTATAGAAAAAACGCTTCATTTCATTGCGTCCCATACTATCATAAGCACAACATAAAAGGTGTTTGTTTTCTTGTACATAATTCATTACAAATATGACAGCTTCTTTATAATTGACCAATAAATCAAATTGTTTAACTACTTCAATTGCTTCTTCCTCTAACATCCATTTTAATAAGTCATAGATATCCTGAAAGTGATAATAGAAGGTTTTACGATTGATACCACAGTCTGCAATGATTTCACTAATGGTGATTTTAGAAAGTGGCTTTTTTTCCATGAATCTTTTTAATGAGGTGGTAAGTGTTTTTTTTGTGTTTAAAGTAGTAACTGCGTGTTTCATATGATTCTCCGTTTCAATGTTTTTATTATCCAATTGTCCATCAAAAGAAACAACTATAATTGTTCAACATTTGACCATCAAATTAAGTGATTTGACCGTTTTTTGTCTTTTTGTCTTTTTTTATACTGTTGTCTGAAATGGAAGGAGTGAAAAGATGAATCAAAAAAACTATCGTATCAGTTTAAAAGTGCCATTAGGTACACGTCAAGGAATAATGCGGCTTCAAGTAATTGATGGCAAAGTTGAAGGAAATTTAAATATTATGAACAAAGAAAACGAATTTACAGGTGTGCTTTTAAAAGACGGACAATTATCAATTACTGGTAGCATTCGAACATTAATTAGTACAATGCGTTATACAGCTACTGGAACGATGAGTGAACATCATATTTTATTAAATATAAAAATGGAATGTGGTTCATACTATCCACTTTACGGAGAGGAGTTTAACATTGATGACGAAATTTTATAGACGTATTGTGAATCATCAGAAAGCAATTATAGCGATTTATTTAATCTTGTTTGTGCTATGTGCTTTTTGTAAACAATTCGTGTCAGTAAACTATGATATGAATGACTATTTACCACCAAATAGTGCATCTACACAAGCGTTAGATGTAATGGAACAAGAATATGATGGAGGCATTCCAAATGCACGTGTAATGGTGAGTAATGTCACAGTTCCACAAGCACTCGAATACAAAGAAAAGTTACAAGCGATAGATGGTGTGAGTGGTGTGACGTGGTTAGATGATGTAGTGAGTACTACAGTGCCATTAGAAACGTTAAATGAAGATACAGTTGAAACTTATTATAAAAACAATACTGCTTTGTTTTCTGTAACAATTGAAGAAGATAAACGAATTGATGCGGTGAATGCAATTCGTGACATAATTGGTGATGATAATGCAATGAGTGGTAGTGCAGTAACTACAGCGGTCGCTACGACAAGTACTGTAAATGAGATTACAACGATTGCGGTAATTGGTGTTGCGTTTGTATTGTTTGTATTACTTTTGACTACAACATCATTTGCGGAACCGATTTTGGTTCTAACAGGACTTGGAATTGCGATAGTCATTAATGCAGGAAGTAATTTGATGTTTGGAGAAATTTCATTCGTTACAAATTCTGCGGGTAATATTTTACAACTTGCGGTGTCATTAGATTATTCTGTTTTCTTACTTCATCGTTTTTCGGAATGTAGAAAGATATATGATGATCCAAAGGAAGCTATGGTACAAGCTTTAACGATGTCTACGACTTCCATTCTATCAAGTGGTCTAACTACAGTGATTGGTTTTTTAGCGCTATGTTTGATGCAGTTTCAGATTGGACCTAACCTAGGTCTTGCGTTAGCGAAAGGTGTTGCACTTAGCTTGATTACTGTCTTTACATTTATGCCAGCATTGATTTTACGTACATATAAACTGATTGATAAGAGTCGACATCGTTCTTTCATGCCAAGCTTTAAAGGATTTGGAAGATTTGTGAGTCGTATCATGATGCCTATGGTCATTGTATTTGTGATTTTGATTGTTCCAAGTTACTTAGCTTCTAATGCGAATCATTTCTATTATGGGGCATCACACATTTTTAACAATTCTACACAACTTGGTGCAGATACAGAAAGAATTGAAGATACATTTGGAAAGCAAGATACTTATGTATTAATGATTCCAAAAGAAAGTACTGCTACACAGATGGAATTATCACAAGCACTCCATGAAATTCCACAAGTAAAGAACATTGTGTCTTATGTTGATACCGTAGGAGAAACAATACCAGAACAGTATCTAGATACTGGGACACTATCTAAATTAAACAGTGAGAACTATACACGTATGGTTTTAACACTTGATACGGATTATGAAGGAGAGGAAACTTTCTCCCTAGTAGAAACGATTCGAAATACTGCAGAACAATATTATCCAAGTGAATGGTATTTAGCTGGAGAAGGTGTATCTACGTATGATTTGATGAACACCGTAACTGCAGATATGTTCTCTGTGAATTTAATTGCGATTGGAGCAGTGTTTCTAGTATTACTTGTGACAATGAAGTCAATTATTTTACCTATCATTTTGGTGTTATCCATTGAATCGGCCATATGGATCAACTTATCCATTCCGTATTTTACCGATCAATCAATCTTCTACATTGCATATCTCATTATTAGTTCGATTCAATTAGGTGCGACAGTAGACTATGCAATTCTATTTACAGATCGTTATAAAGAAATGCGAGAAACATATACAAGAAAAGAAGCAATCGTACAGACAATATCCGCAGTTGCGGTATCTGTACTAACATCTGCTAGTGTTTTAACAGTCGTAGGTTTCTTGTTGGGTATCTTTTCAACGCATGGGTTGTTGTCACAACTTGGTTACTTTTTAGGAAAAGGAACGCTTTGTTCATTAGCGATTGTTCTATTTGTTTTACCAGGTCTATTGTATTTATTTGATTCGTTATTTATAAAAAGTAAAAAAACAAAGGGGGTTCTTACAAAATGAAAATTATACAGAAAATCACAGTTACGACATTGTCGATATTATTATTGTCTTCTAATAGTATTTCGATATTTGCTGAGGAAGATGCTTCTTCAAAGGAAGAAGTGATCTATGTTATGAGTGATGCATCAGGTAAAGTTACTGATGTTGAAGCAGTCAATATCTTTTCGGGTGGTAATATTACAGATTATGGTAATTATTCTGCAGTGAAAATATTGAATACAACAGATCAAATTACACAAAATGGTGATCAAATTACTTTTTCATCAAATGCTGATAAAGTCTATTATCAAGGAACAATGATTGAAAAAAATATTCCATGGAATATTTCAATTCGTTATTTCTTGGATGGAAAAGAATATGAACCAAAAGATATTGTTGGAAAAGATGGTGCACTTGAGATTCATTTTACCGTAAGTGAAAATGAACAATGTGAAGATAGCTTCTATGATGATTATGCATTACAAGCTTCCTTTACATTAAACAGCAAAACTTGCAAAAATATTACAACAGATGGAGCTACTGTAGCCAATGTAGGAAGTGATAAACAATTGACTTATACAATTTTACCAGGAAAAGGAATTGATACAGTAATTTTGGCAGATGTAACAGATTTTGAAATGGATTCTGTAGCTATCAATGGAGTTCGTTTAAATATGAATTTTGATATAGATGATGCAGAACTTATGGACAAGGTAGATGAAATCATTTCTGCGATTTCTAGTATTGATTCTGGAGCGACAGAAGTGAATGAAGGAGTTGGAAAGCTAGCAGATGCAACAGGAACACTTTACAGTAAGGTTGGTGAATTGAATGCAGGTGTAGGATCTTTAACAAGTGGTGCAGGTGAATTATCAACTGGTCTTTCTAGTATTACAGAAAAGAACGATCAATTAATAAGTGGTGCATATACTGCATATGAAGGTCTTTGTACTGCAGCTTCTACTTCCTTAAATGTGAAACTTTCAGAAAATGGTATGGAATCTGTTACGCTTACACCATCTAACTATTCAGAAGTATTGTTAGGATTGCTTCAAAAGATGGATGCTGATGTAGTGTATAATCAAGCTTATCAAACAGCTTTACAACAAGTAACAACAGAAGTGGAACAACAAGCGGATACATTGTATCGTGCTTATTTAGAATCCCAAGCAAATGCAATTTATTTAGCGTATATTTCACAACAAGCAGATACACTTTATACACAAGTCGCAACACAAATGGTCTATGAGCAATTAATTGAAAAAGGTTATAGTGAGGAGCAAGCTACTGCATATCTAAAAACAACAGAAGGACAAGTTTTTGTACAACAAGTGGTTTCTAACATGTCTGATGATCAAAAGACACAAATTTTAAATGGTGCAGTTGCTCAATTGACAGATGAACAGAAAGAACAGATTCTCCAGGGTGCATTCGTTTCTTTAAGCGAAGAACAAAAAACACAAATCAAACAAGCTTATATCCAACAAATGATGGTAACAGATGAAGTAGTATCTCAAATTAATGAAGCTGTTTCAACTGTAAGTGAATCTGCGCAACAAGTCTCCAATCTGAAAGCACAATTAGATAATTATGCTATTTTCTATCAAGGTCTTTTAGAATATACAAGTGCTGTAAGTAACGTTGCTACAGGTGCAAATGCATTAAAGATAAATATGGATACACTTTATAGTAATACTGGTACACTTGAGTTATCAGTAGGTGAATTGAACGATGCTGTAGGAAAGTTGAATGAAGGAACGACTGATCTAACAAACGGAACATCAGAATTTGCAGATCAAACAGCAAATATGGATACACAAATCAGTGATGAAATAGATTCTATGATATCTTCTGTTAATGGTGGAGATAGTATGGTTGCATCTTTTGTATCTGATAAGAATACGAATGTGAATGCTGTACAGTTTGTTATAAAAACTGAAGCGATTGAAAAAACTGATACTACAACAAGTGAAACTACAACAGAAACAACATTGAATTTCTTTCAAAAACTATTACAGCTATTTGGAATAAATTGATTTTTAAACATTAATAAATCTTCTCATTGAAAAAATGAGAGGATTTTTTTTAGAAAATTTTATTTTTTTGAGGGGATTTATAAAAAATCGTGAATATAGTATAGAAGGAGAAAAATAAAAATGAAAAAAATTAGTGTTGAAGTTGAGCAGTTGGAATCCTGTGCTGCTCGCATGGAAGAAAAAAATCAGGAATATTTAAGAAACTGCAATGCTTTATTTGATGCAGTTGAATTGATGTCTAGTGCGTGGAAAGGAGAAGATAATACTGCATTTACATCAAAGATTTTATCTTATGAATCAGATTTTCATCAATTACATGTATTAGGGAATGAGTATATCGATTTTCTAAGAAATTCGGCAAAATCATATCGTAATACACAACAAGAATTAGCGTCAATTGTGAATGGATTTCAAAAGTAGGAGGAGCATATGGCAAACATTCAAATATCTTTACAAGAAGTATCTGATACCGCAAATAAATTGAGAACATTAAATCAAATGATGGATGAAGAATTAAATGAAATGAAAAGAGAAATGAATCTTTTAGATGGTACATGGATTTCTGATGGTTCTAATGAAATTCGAAATAAGTTTAATTTATTTTCAAATCGTTTTGAAAAACAAAAACAGACAATACATCAGTATGCAAAATTTTTAGATTTAGCGGTATCTTCTTATGACACATTGGAAACAACAATTACATCGAATGCTTCTAGCATGCAAGTGTAAATACAAGAAGTTTCTTCAATGTTTGTTCTGCGTTTTCTTTCTAATTTGTACTTCATGTACGAAAAAAGAAACAGAGTCATTGACACTGTTAGAGTGGATCAAAATAGTAAATGCGGAAGCAGGAATCAGCTCTTATACAAGTACAACACCTTACTTTTCAAAATTCACAAATGACTCACCTTACTTTTCAGATCTTCAAGCTGCAGTAGAATGGGGTATTTTAGAACAAGAACATCCATTTTTAGAAACACAAGTGTTAAATAAAGAATGGACAGCTTATACACTTGTAAATCTATTAGGTTCTACAAACAATCAATCATTTCAAATCAATGATCTTTCGACTTCTCATTTTCCATTACAAGTGCAAACTTCCATTGCGAATGGATTGTTTACTTTAGATCGAAAGAATCAATTTCATCCTGCAGAAGTAATGAATCAAAAAGAAGCACTAAAATTATTAGAACAAGTCATTCATACGATCAATCATAGAGAAATCAAAGAAACAAAAACGGATATTACATGGAATGATAATATTGAAGTAGTGGATGTCAAACCAATTCAATTTTCTGTAGAACAACAAAGTATTTCAGTTGATCCATCTATACATATCAAAGAAGGTCAATTAGTTCATTTTTATCAAAATCAAGATGAATATTACTTTGTTGCATCTCGTCAAGAAAACGATACGTTGTATTTAGAAGATGTTGATTTAATGTCTTATACAAAGAATATGGAATTATCTGGAAGTACAGATTTGAATTTTGATCAAGCAACGATTGAAGATTCTACTGGAGAAGTAATTCAAGAATATTCTACAACCAATCCAATTACACAGGTTTCTACACGTTCCTTACAAAAAACGTTCCATATAGATGAATACAATGTCGTTGTAACTGCGAATTCATCAAATGTCAAAGCAGAAGTGAATCGAACATTACCACATGGTTCAAAAGTTTATGCATCAATAAAACTCAATCAAGCGAAAGTCGATTATCAATTTTCTAGTAAAGAAAAGAATATTGAAGATGCATATTTTAAAGTGAAATTCACAAGTGAAGAAAGTGTTGGTTTAAAGAATGGTTCTTATAAAAATCTTTATGGTGATTTTTCTAAATTTGATGCGAAGGATTTTGTTTCCAGTATACAGAAAATGTATGTCGAAAAGAAAGATGTTGTAGAAAGTACTTTAGAGTTATGTAAGATCAAACTACCGATTCCAAATGCACCACTTATGAATATTGCTGTGTCTTTGAATTTAAATATGCATGTTTCTGGTAGAGTCTCTTTAACTTTGAACCAAACTTCTTCTGTTGGGTGTGAAATCAAAAACGGAAAAATGCGTATGATACAAGAATTTGATCATTCTCATAACAATCAATTCAAAGCGAATACGGGTTTGAGTAGTGGTATTCAGTTTGCGTTAAATCTAACATCTTTAAGACTTATGGATGCAAGTTTAAATGCAGGTGCAGAAGCAACGTTTAAGACATCATTACATTTGTATCAAGATGATGAATATGATGTTGTAGAAACAGATGTAGGAGTGGATGTTATGGATGAACTAGCAGATGGAAATACAAATGTATTGGTATGTAGTGATCTTTCAGCGAATACTGTTGTGTATTTGAAAATGAATAGCGCGAAATCACAATTAGGAAAGATTGGTTTTACAAAACGTATCAATTTGATGAAACAATCATTATTACCTAAAGGAAAAACACATTTAGAAAACTTTCAATTTGTATCAAAATGTACTAGAAAACAACGTGAACAAGGTACAAAGTTAGAAACATTGACTGTTACTAAAAAAATCAAGCTCAAAGATTACTCTATGGTCGTGCATGTATCAAAAGCTAAAAAGATTGAGATTATTGGCCTACCAGAAGGGTATACAAAAGATGATTTAGAATATGTTTCGCATCAAGAAACAGTGGCAACAACAGATGCAAATGGAAATGTGATTGGAAAAAGTGCGGGTAGTAGTGTAATTACGATTTCTACAAAGGACGGAAAACATTACATCAAATGTAATGTTATTGTTTCAGAGTGAATGAGATGTTGTTATGGATCAAAACACAAAATGAAGTAAAACGTTATTCTTTACAAAATGCACAAGAACATATTTCGTTAGAAAATCTTACAATTACGGTCATCTTACAAAAACATCAGATTTTTATTCGTGTTACTAGAGATTATTTCATTCAAAAAAACATATTGAAAAATGAAGAAAGTACTACGATATTAAAAAATCAAACAGAAATATGCAAGTTGTTGTTTTTAGACCAAGAAGAAAATCATTGTTATAAAAAATATCAATGTTTAGATTCTATGACAATTGGGTCTTCTAAAGATAATGATATATGCATTGATACAAAAACGATTCCATTCCATCTTTTAAAAATAGACTTTATACATACTTTATTGTTCCTTCAAACCTCTTATGATTTTTGTTCTATCAATGATAATACTTTACATAGTGGATCTCCTTATCAAATTCTTTCAGTAATTAAAATTGATAGTATCAGAATCATCCTTTTAGAAGATGGAATTATGATAAATACTCCCAAAAATGTATTCGTACACTTGCGGGAGTATGTTTCTTTTAAGAAAATACAAACATTTGAAAAACAACAAATTCGACGCATAAAAAACAGAATTCCAAGTTTTTCTACAACTTTTATATTTACACAAACCTGTCCAAAACAAAACGATATACATATACAACAACGTCCACTGTATTTAGAAATAGGACCTTCTATTATGATGGCATCTGCTTCTTTATTAACAGGCTTTTTATCGGCATATCAAAGTTATGAAGATGGAAGAGAATTCCTCTCTATTTTACCAATGATACTTTTGCCTTTTATGATGTTAGGATCAACTTTGTTATTTCAACCTCTAACAAGACGTTATGAAAGAAAAAGAAATCAAAAAATAAAACAAGAAAATCAAATCCAAAAAGAAGCCTGGATACAATCTTTTCAAGATTCTTTCTTAAACTTTAAACGAGAATATTTAAAATACATCAATCAATATTATCCATCAATGAATGAATTGAATAAACAAATTCAAACACATGAAAATATCTATATGCATCCATTAAATCATGTAAATCTTCGCTTTTTTGAAACGACAGATGTTTTTACCATTCAAGCAGAAGATGTTTTATTGAAACATGTTGAGGATAGTTTTTTGCCTAAATTATTTGATGTTAGACAATATCATCATATTGTTCTACAACAACATCCTAGTGCTTATCAATGGATACAATATATCATTCTTCAATTAGTTTGTTTTTATGATGTACCAGTAATGATTGTTGCGAGTGAAGATTGGTTTTCTAAGAATATGTGGTGTAGAAATGTATTTCTAACACATCATCTAAATCAAAGAATGTTAGTAAAAAATAGAGAAGATTTTTATCGCTATCATGATCGTTGCAAAGACGCAATTGTAATCGTAATGGAAGAAATCATACAAATACAAAGGGATTGTATTTTGTTTGAATTGAAAAAAGATATTTATGAAAGTGATGCAGATATTGTAATCAATTTTGAGGGAAATACATATTTTGATCGTTATACATTACAAGAAAAAGAATTCCAATTTGAAGGAATCAAAGTCGTAATGGGACATCTTTTATATTTATTGTGGTATGAAAAATATGAATTACATTCTAATCTATATGACTTTTATTCCATTCATCAGATTCAAAATATTACAGATATTTCAATAGAAGAAAATTGGAAGAAAAATCATGTGGATGAATCTTTACACGCAATCATCGGAATTGATGAAAACAATCAACCAATTCTATTGGATCTTAATGAGAGAAAAGATGGTCCACATGGATTGATTGCGGGGATGACAGGAAGTGGGAAGAGTGAATTGATTATTTCGATGTTATTATCTATCGCATTACAGTATTCTTATGAAGAAGTACAATTCGCACTCATTGATTTTAAAGGTGGAGGTGCAGCGAATGTTTTAAAAACGTTACCACATATTTGTGGAATATTATCAAATCTTGATGTTGTGAATATGCAAAGAGCGTTGGTGAGTTTTCAAAATGTATGTAGACATCGTCAAGAAATGATTGCGAAGATGAATGATTTATCTATACAAAATGTTTCTGATTTAAAGACTTATCGTCAACAAAGAGTTTTTCATCCTGAATTAGAAAATATTCCTGATTTATTGATTGTGATTGATGAATTTGCGGAATTAAAAAGATTACAACCAGATTTTTTAACTGATTTGATTTCTATCGCTAGAGTTGGTAGAAGTTTAGGGATTCATTTGATTCTATGTACACAAAAACCAGCTGGTATCATTAATGATGAAATATGGTCAAATTGTTCTTTTCAAATTGTTTTGAAAGTTGCAGATAAAAAAGATCTAGAAGAAGTAATTCGTGTGAAAACAGAGGAATCTTTATCTGCTCCTGGTGAATTTCTATTGCAATCTCATGGAATGTTAAAAAAAGGTAGAAGTGCATATACAAATACTTATAGTAAAAGAAGTACGTTTGAAAGTATTGATTTGTATGGAAATGTACAATGGAATAACATCAAAGATCTTTCGAAACAACAAATTGAAATCTTATCTTTATTTCAAAGGGTACAAATTCCTCAACTTTGGTTACAACCACTAGAAAATCTTTATTGGAACTCAAATATTCCGAAACATGTGATTGGAAGAATAGATGATTTTTATCATCGTCAATATTTAGATCTTTATTTATATACAAAAGAAAAAAGAAATACTGTATTTTTATGTCAGGATCTACAAAGAAAGAAACAATGTCTATATACGATATTTCATTCTTTTATTACGCATTTTGATCAAGAAGAATTATTTGTGATAGATGATGTAGGTATCTTTCATCAGGAACATTATGAATGTTGTGCCAATTGGGTCGTTTTATGTACTAGTCAATATGAAGAAAAAGTCCAAAATACATTTCGATATATTAAGAATTCTCAAAGGAAAGAAAAAATTGTATGTATTACAGATTTATCTAGATTTTTTGAAGCAAATGAAATGAATCGTTATGTTTTAAGAGATTTATTAGAACATGCTTCTTATTATCATGTATGTATTCTTTTATTTGTATCTAGTACAGAAACATTATCCTATCGAGAATATGCTTTTATTCATAACAGATATGCATATTACATCAATCACGGTACACAGATTCAACAATTCTTAGAAACAAATGAAAAAGAGATTCCTAAAGATTGTGGAATATTAAAATTAGAACATCTTTTATCTTTTCAATTGTATGAAGTTGAAGAAAAACAATTGTTTGATACTTTAAGGAAGAATGCACAATCAAATAAGTTGGTTACAATTCCAAGCATGCCTAGAGTTATTGATCGTAGAAACTATCATGGATATTGGATTCCTTTAGGGATTTGTTATGATAACTATGAATGGATCGCATTAGAACCAAATCAAAGTATCTATGTTGTATCTATGTATCCAGAAGAGTGGGTGTCTTATTTAAAACAAATGCGAAAGTATGCGAAATGTACAACAAGAGATTGTGAAGATGAAGAGGATGGACAATTAATATTTTTATCTTTGGAAGAATATCGAAAGTATCATCAATCTTATCCAGTTTTATATATTGGTACTTCTTTTCAACAACAATATTTATTTCATTCAATGAAGAAAATTAAAGATACATCTCAAGCGATATTTATGAAAGATTATGAGAGTCAATTATTGAAAGTATTATGATTACATTATTTATCAATGATTATCTATACGAAAGAGAATTTGAAGTTAGGGTAAATGTACAATTGTCATTTTATGATGTCATTCAGGAATTGCGTTCTATGATCATTTCACAAGAAAATATAGAAGGATATATGAGTGAATGTACATTGGTATATGATGCTTTTACATTTCAACAATGTGATATTGATGTATCTTTATCAACTTTAAAGATTGAAAGTGGAATGCATTTCATCATCTTGTGATAAACTTATGCAGAGGTGAATTATGAAATTTGAAGAAATGAAATATGAAAGACCAGATTATGAAGAAACATCTGGAAAAATGAATGATTATGTAGATCAATTAGAAAACGCTAAATCAGCAGAAGAATTTTTGAAAGTGTTTTTTGAATTGAATCAGATAAGAGTTCATATGCATACAATGAACATTTTATGTTCAATTAGACATTCTATTAACACAAAAGATACATTCTATGATCAAGAAAATGATTATTGGGATGAAACACTTCCAAAGTATGACAATATAGAAACGAGAATGATGAAAGCTTGTTATCATGCACCATTCAAAGAAGATTTATTAAAAGAAATCCCAGAAACATTCTTTCAATTAGCGGAATGTAAATTAAAGTCCTTTGATGAAAAAATCATTTCTTTATTGGTTAGTGAAAATCAATTGTGTAGTGAATATGGAAAGTTAAAAGCATCGGCTAAAATTGAGTTTGAAGGGAAAATTTATAATCTATCAACGATTTCTTCTTTCTTAGAAGATGCAGATCGAAATAGAAGAAAAGCAGCTTTTGATGCAAAGATGAAATTCTATGAAGAACATGAAAAAGATTTTGATCGTATTTATGATGAAATGGTCAAAGTACGTACAGAAATCGCAAAACAATTAGGTTTTGATAATTATGTAGAACTTGCATATTACAGAATGAATCGTTTGGATTATGATCGTAAGATGGTAGGAGAATATCGTAACCAAATCTTAAAATATTGTACGCCATTAGCTTCTAAGATTTGTGAAAAACAAAGAAAGCGTTTAGGTGTTGATCAACTTACATACTATGATTTAGATTTTCACTTTAAAAGTGGTAACCCAAAACCAAAAGGTAACCGAGATGTACTAGTAAACAGTGCTGTGAAAATGTATCACGAAATGAGTGAAGAAACAGGTGCATTCATTGATTTAATGAATGAAAACAACCTATGGGATCTAGAATCACGTGAGAATAAAGAAATGGGTGGATATGAGACAGAAATTCCAGAGTATCATGTTCCATTTATCTTCTCTAATTTCAATGGTACAAGTGGTGATGTAGATGTGTTAACACATGAAGCAGGACACGCATTCCAAACATATATGTCTAATATTGAGATACCTGAAGTAAGTTGTCCTACAATGGAAAGTGCGGAAATCGATTCGATGTCAATGGAATTCTTTGCGTATCCTTGGATGGAAGAGTTTTTCCAAGAAGATAGTGAAAAATATAAGTATGATCATTTATCTCATACAATTACATTCTTACCATATGGTGTTTTAGTAGATCACTTCCAAGAAGAAGTATATTTACATCCTGATTGGTCAGTTGATCAAAGAAAAGCATGTTGGAGAGAATTAGAAAAGATGTATGTTCCATTTAAGAATTATGAAGGATGTGAAATATTAGAAAAGGGTTGTTGGTGGTATCAACAAAGTCATATTTTCCAAGGACCATTCTATTACATTGATTACACTTTAGCGCAAGTTTGTGCACAAGAATTCTATCTACGTAAAGAATCAAATGATACGGAATATTGGAATGATTATTTACATCTATTAAAACTTGGTGGAACAAAATCATTCACAAAGCTATGTGAAGAAGCACATATTGGAGTTCCTTTTACAGAAGGTGTAGTTAAAGATGTGATGCATCAATTAGAAACAAAACTCGACGCAATAGATGACGAACAGTGGAACTGAAAGTTTCAAAAGAAGAAACCACACGATATGGTCTATGATCATAAAGTGTGGTCTTTTTATGAGAGAGATATATCTTCGATATAACTATAATATTTAAGCATAATTCCCAGAGTGAAAGTGCTTACATAAACTGAAGGATTTTGTGGTAAAATGTTTGTGCTAGAGGATATTATGAATACGATAGTTTCATTATTGTTATTAATTGTTTGTAGTTCATTTCGTGATTCGAGTGATTTTAGTATTGCGATGACGCTTTTAAAGAATTTGAATTCATTAGATAAAATCAATAAAAATACTTTTTTAGAAGAAGCTGGTGTTTCAAATCATTCATTAATGCGATTTTGTGATATGTTAGGATACAAAAATTTCACAAATTTAAAATTAGCAATCACTCAAACATCTAATATTCGTAAACAACAAATGAGAGAACATCATGATAACAAAGATAATCAATCTTTATTGAATCATATTTCTTTTTTATGTAATTCAACATTTGATGAGAAAGCATTTATGAATTCCATCAAAAATATAAATGAACTTATATTTGAATCAAAGAAAGTGATGATTGTAGGTGCTGTGTATCCAGAAATATTGTGTTTGCATTATATGGAAGATATGTTAATGATGGATAAGTTGATATATTCAGTTCCGTTAAAGATGGATATTCATGATGAAGATACAGTTGTTATATTAATATCTTTGACAGGAAGAGTTTATATTGAACATTATGATGAAATAAAATCATTAATCAAATCAGGTATTTCAATAATAGGGATTGGAAATCAAAATACAGTTCCCCAAGGAATTCAATTGAAAGAATTTTTGAGTTTGCCATTTGTAGGTGATGTTGAAGTTGAAAATGGTGCGATTCCTTTAATCATGCAATATTTGAAATATGATTATTTGTGTCGATTCATAAAGGGGGGGGTACTAAGATGCCTGTCTATGAAAACCTCTGGTCCATTGTCGAAAACACACCTTTATATTCCACAAATAGTCGTATCGCACAATATTTGTTATTAAATTATGAAGATATTGATCAACATCATTTAGATGATATTGCTTATGGAGCAAATGTGGTGAAAAGTACTGTCTCAAAGTTCTTTAAGGAATTGAGTGAAGAAGGAACATATGCTTCGTTTTTAGCGGCAGTAAATATGGATAAAAAATACGCTAGAGTGCAAAAGAAAAAAGATGTGGAATCTTTGGAATCTAAGAAATACGTAAATGAAGATAATTTAAATCCTTTGGTTGAATCAATTCAAAGTTCTTCGCATATCATTGTTTTCACCAAAAGTCAGTATTTAAATGAAGTTAGAGAATTTTGTCATCATTTATTGAAGTATTCCATTATCGCTAAAAGTTCTTTGTATTGTTATAAAAGTACTTTGAAACAAGAATTACTTTCTCAAAAAGAAAATGATTGTATTCTTTTTATTGAAACAGATGGATCTTTTTATGAATATGCATTGAAGTTAGAAGCTGAAATGGATTTCTCTAATATCATTAAACTTCCTGCATGTAAAAAATATGTAATCAGTAATCAAACACAAAAATTCAGTGATTTAGAATCAATAGAATTTTATCAATCAAAAAAGAATGATAATCAACAATTTCTAAATTCTGTATTTTCTTCGATATACCATAAAATGAATCAAAATTATTAGTTTGTTTCCAAATAGGAAACAGAAAGCGTTTACAGAAGCTTTGTGGACGCTCTTTTCTTTTATACTCTTTTGTATGAAAACGGTTACAAAGAACAATAACTTATGCACCTTGGTTAAAGGAAAATGTAAACCGGGAATGATGAAAGGGAAAAATTATGAAAGCAAATTCGATTTTCGCTAAAGTTTCTGCAATCGCAATTACTTTAGCAACCCTTGCAGCTAATGTTTCACCATTGTTAGCTGAAGGGACAGATGGAACAACATCAACAAAACAAGATCAAGCTGTTACTTTCTATGGCGCAGTTACCGATGCTGGTCAAGTCGTAGATAAGATGACAATTGATTATGGTGAACTCGGCAATACAACGATTCTTGCATCAAGCATTGATACAAGTACGTTTAAAGTTCATTTTAATTCAAAGAGAAATTATAAGAACACAACAGATGAAAAGAATCCTTATGGTTCAGATTATACAAACAAGGATCTAACGATTACAAAAGTTTCTGTAAGTGGTAATGTTGTTACTGTCGATTTTGATCAAACAGAAGCAGCTACATTAACATGGTTGAGTGATGGTAGAAACTATCCAGGCTTATTATCACTAACAGTGACGCAAGAAAAAGATTTTGATTCTGAAACTCCTGATAAACGTTCTATCACAGTTTCTAAAGATACTTATAACTACACAAATACTGTTACTTCATATGCTGATTTAAAAGATGATGAAGTTTCTAAATTTGAAGGTGTACAAGATGATATTAATTATCAAATCCACAAAGGAACAAATAAGTCTTTGATTGTTTGGTTCCATGGAAATGGTGAAGGAGACTTCCCAACAAAGGATACAAATAATAATGTCGCACAAATGCTCGCAAATAGAGGAACTGTTGCTTGGGTTACAGATGAAGCACAAAACGTATTTGGTGACGCTACTGTAATGTCTTTCCAAGCTCCTAGTGTTTGGTATACAGCAACTAAAGATAACTATTTGAAACAAGCTTATGATGAAATTCAAGCTGTTATCAAAGAACAAGGTATTGATCCTAGTCAAGTTTATGTTTCTGGTTGTTCTGCTGGTGGTTTCATGACAACACGTATGATCATTGCTTACCCTGATTTGTTCAAAGCTGCAATGATTAATTGTCCTGCTTTAGATATCGCAGATAAACGCGCAGGTTATGAAGGTGCAACTCCAACAGATGAAGAACTTAAAACACTAAGAGATTCTGATACAGCTATTTGGCTTGTACAAGGTGAAACAGATAGTTCTGTAGATCCAGAAAATTGTTCTAAGAGACTCTTTAAGATCTTGACAGAAGGTACAAGTGTATCTGAAAAGACATTCGATAATGGCATTGCTTCAGGTTATACAACATATGAAACAGCGAACAATAAGTACAAATTAACATTATATGAAACAGTTGATCAAGTTGATAAAGAAGGTACTTTAGGTGATGTTAGAAAAGCTGGAATGTTAAAATTCGCTGAAGATTACAATAAAGATGGTGTTGAAGAAGTTGTTAAATACAATGATCATTGGTCTTGGATCTACACTTTGAGAAATAATCCAACTGCTGCTGATGGAACACATATTTGGCAATGGGCTGCAAATTATACAGAAAAAGAAGTTGTTGAAACAGTTAGTGGAACACAAAAAGTATTCGTTGTTGGTGATGATTGGGGTCCAGCAGTAAATAAGACAATCTTAACTCTTGATAAAGAAGTTGACGCAACAAGTTTAAAAGCTGAAAACTTCTCTGTTACTGAAGTAAAAGAAAATACAGATTGGGTTACTAATGTTGGTGAAGTTATTGAATCTACAACTG
>CAVLCI010000020.1:0-23728 GCA_963661415.1 Bifidobacteriaceae bacterium
CAAAAATAGCCTTAGGGTGAATCGAGCACGTTGCCAGGTTATTTGGAGAAGTTTATCTTCTCCTTTTTTTTGTCTTTTTTTGAAGTGAACATTCTGCTTTATATCCGCGATTTTTGGATGTATAATACCTCAGCGAGGCAATCATATGAAAGAGTTACAACTATATACAAATTCAACAGAACAAACACATAGTTTAGGAAATAAAATCGGAAAACTTGTTCAAGAAAATATGGTTATTTTATTGGATGGTGATCTTGGTGCTGGAAAAACAACATTAACTCAAGGTATCGCCAAAGGATTAGGCATTCAAAGAAATGTTACTTCTCCTACATTTACAATCCAAAAAATCTATCATGGTGAAAGAATGAATCTTTATCATATAGATGCATATCGTATGGAAGGAATTGAACAAGATCTTGGATTTGATGAATATTTTTATGATGATGGATTAACTGTAATTGAATGGTCTCAGTTTATGAAATATTTGATTCCTGAAAATTATTTAATGATTTCGATTCATTTATTAGAAGATGGCACAAGAGAGTTTTCTTTTTACGCACATGGGGATGAATACGAAAAATTATTGGAGGACTTAAAATGATTACTTTATGTATGGATACAAGTCATACTTGGCTTGTAGTAGGTTTAATTAAAGATGATATTGTTATTGGAAAAATACAAGAAAAGTGTTGGAAAAAACAAAGTGAAGAATTATTTCCTAAAATCATTGAACTAATGGATTCTTTAAAGTTAACTCCTGAAGATATTGATCAAATTGTCATTTCTAAAGGACCTGGCTCTTATACGGGTGTAAGAATTGCGATGACAGTAGCGAAAGTTTTTTGTGCAATGCGTAATCTACCAATATACACAATTTCAACTTTATTATTATATGCAGGGAAGAAAACGTGTAGAGTTGTAACTGACGCAAGAGGAAAACGAGTTTATACAGCTTCTTTTAAAGATGGTGTTATTGTCGATAAAGAACAAGCAATTGAGATTTCTGAATTGAATATTGGAAGTGAAGAAGTAATTGGTGATGGTAGTTTGGTTGGAAAAGAAGATGTTTGGCCAGATATCGTTGAGAATTTTAATGTATTAAAAGACCAATGGGAATCATGGGATAATGTTCATCTTGTCGTACCTGAATATTTAAAATCTTCTGATTCATATTTACCAAATAGAAGTTAAAAACATATGATTCGTAAAATTGAAGAAAACGATTTAGAAGTTGTTTTAAGAATTGAAAAAGAATTATTTTTAGAAGATGCTTGGAATGAAAATATGTTTTTAGATGAAATGAATCAAAATCCTTTTTCTAACATTTATATCTATGAAACGAATGGAGAAATCGTTGGATATTTTGATTTATTGATTTCATATGAAAATGCTGAAATTGCGAATATTGGTGTTTCAACAAAATATCAGAATAGAGGAATTGCGTGTGAAATGATGGAATTCATTTTACAATTAGTTCAATTAAATAATTGTGAAAATTTCACATTGGAAGTTCGTAAATCGAATGAAAGCGCAATTCATGTATATGAAAAATATGGATTTAAAAAGGTATCTACTCGTAAAAACTATTACGCTGATGGAGAAGATGCCTACTTAATGTATCAATCTTAAAGGAGGAAACATTGTATGACAATGTTATTAGCTATAGAAAGTAGTTGTGATGAAACAGCTTGTGCGGTCGTAAAAGATGGGAAAGAAATATTATCTAATATAGTTTCTTCTCAAATCAATGTACATACAAAATATGGTGGTGTCGTTCCGGAAGTTGCAAGTAGAATTCATGTTGAGAACATTTCTACTGTTATAACAGAAGCTATCCAACAAGCTAATGTAACAATGGATGATATTGACGCAATCACATTTACACAAGGTCCTGGTTTGATTGGGTCTTTGCACGTTGGTGTGCAAGCAGCTAAAACTTTAGCGTGGGAGTTTCACAAACCATTAGTACCAGTCAATCATATGACAGGACATATTTATGCAAATAGATTTGCGTTAGATCATGATCTTCAATTTCCATTGTTAGCCTTGGTCATCAGTGGTGGACATTCACAACTTGTTTGGATGGAAACTGAATATGATTTTAAAGTAATTGGTGAAACAAGAGATGACGCAATTGGAGAAGCGTATGATAAAGTTTCAAGAGTATTAGGTACGGGTTACCCTGGAGGACCTGTTATTGATAAAATGGCAAAACTAGGAAAAGAACATTATCACTTACCAACTCCAAAAGTTGACACACCATATGATTTTTCTTTTTCAGGTTTGAAAACTGCAGTCTTACAATTGATACAACGTGAGGAAAAAACAGGGAATCCAATTGTAAAAGAAGATGTAGCGTATGCTTTTCAAGAAACAGCTTTAGGACTTATGGTTTCTAAAACGATGAATGCAGTAAAAGAATTAAAACCTAAAATGGTCGTTACTGCAGGTGGTGTTGCGGCAAACTCTAGATTAAGAGTGATGTTAGAAGAAGAAATGAAAAAATATCCTGAGGTTGAATTATCCCAACCACCAATCAAGTATTGTACTGATAATGCATCTATGATTGGTGCGACTGGATATATCGCATATAAGAATGGAATTCGTTGTGGATTTGATGTTTCTGCAGATCCTTCATTATTGATGCCAGGTGAAAAATATTAATAATATATATAATTTTTTCACAAAGTTTCTATTCAGTGTTAAAATAATTTATAGGTGATGAAAATGATAACTGAAAGAAAAGTACCAAAAGCAACATTACAAAGATATCCAGTATATCTAAAAGCTTTAAGAAAGTTAAAAGCAGAAGGCACAACAAAAATTATGTCTAAGCAATTAGCTGATTATGTATCTATTGAATCTACAACGATTCGTAGAGATTTTTCGTTTCTTGGAAGTTTAGGCAAGCAAGGATATGGTTACAATGTAGATGATCTGATTAAAAAGTTTTCAGATGAATTGGGTGTTAACTTTGATGAAAAGATCGTTTTAATAGGTGCAGGTAACTTAGGAAAAGCATTGTTGAATTATAACAAGTGGAACCATGTTGTAGGGGAAATCGTTTGTGCATTTGATTTATATCCTGAAAATGTACATGGTGCATCCGTTCCTGTATTTAATTTGAATGAACTTTCAGAAAAAATGCCAAAGGGATGCAGAATCGCAATTCTATGTATCTCAAAAAATGTACAAGAAACTGTTGATCTTCTTGTTGATCAAGGAATCAAAGGTTTTGTAAACTTCGCAGTGGATCATTTTTCTGTTCCACAAGGAGTATATGTTAAACAAGTGGATGTCGTTAGTAGCATCCAAGAACTTGTGTTTGAAACAAACGCAATGAAAGATTAAAAAGTATAAGGGGAAATAAAATATGCCAACAGAAATGAGTATTCGTGAGTTGTATAGACTTACTGCCACAGGAATCACAGAATATGAAAAAGATCAAGTTGAATATGTTCAACTACAAGGATGGGTCCGTTCTAATCGTTCTGGAAAAAATGTATCATTTATCGCATTGAATGATGGAACATATTATCAAAATGCACAGATTGTTTATACTGCAGATACACTTTCTAATTATGAAGAAGTTGGAAAATATTTAACAGGTACTGCATTATCTGTTGTGGGTAAGTTTGTTATTACACCAGATGCAAAACAACCATTTGAAATCCAGGCTACAGAAATCAACTTAGAAGGTGCTTGTGATTCTACATATCCATTACAAAAGAAAAGACATTCTTTTGAATATTTAAGAGAAATTGGACATTTACGTCCACGTACAAATACCTTTTCAGCGGTATTTAGAGTTAGAAGTGCATTAGCTATGGCAATCCATACGTTCTTCCAAGAACAAGGATTTGTATATGTACATACACCAGAAATTACAGGAGCAGATGCGGAAGGTGCTGGTGAAACATTCACAGTAACAACTCGTGAAGACGGTAAGTATGAAGAAGATTTCTTTGGAAAACATGCTTCTTTAACGGTTTCTGGACAATTACAAGCAGAAGCTTTTGCGTTAGCTTTTAGGGATGTTTATACATTTGGTCCTACATTTAGAGCTGAAAATTCAAATACAACAAACCATTTAGCAGAGTTCTGGATGATTGAACCTGAAATGGCATTTGCGGATTTGGATTTTGATATGGATGTTATTGAAGATATGATCAAGTACTGTATTGATTATGTTTATGAAACATGTCCAGAAGAAATGAAGTTTTTCAATGAAAGAATTGATACGACTTTAGAAGAAAGATTGAATCATGTTCGTAACAGTGAATTTAGAAGAATGCCATATACAGAAGGAATTGAAATTCTAAAGAAGGCTGTTGAAGATGGTGTTAAATTTGAAAATTCAAAGATTGAATGGGGAATGGACCTCATGACAGAACACGAAAGATATTTAACTGAAAAAGTTGTTCAAGGACCAGTTTTCTTAACAGATTATCCAAAGGATATCAAAGCGTTCTATATGCGTCAAAATGATGATGGAAAGACAGTCGCTGCGGTAGATTGCCTTGTTCCTGGTGTAGGTGAACTTGTTGGTGGCTCTCAACGTGAAGAAAGATTAGATGTCTTAGAAGCACGTATGGATGAACTAGGAATGAATAAAGAACATTATCAATGGTATTTGGATCTTAGAAGATATGGTGGATGCCAACATGCAGGTTTTGGCTTAGGATTTGAAAGACTTGTAATGTATGTTACAGGTATGGAAAATATTCGTGATGTGATTCCATTTGCTAGAACACCAAGAAATTTAAATTTCTAAAATATATTATGGAATGGGTGAATGCTTGCATATCCATTCCTTTTTTCGGTAAAGAATTATGTTATATGCTATATCAAAAGCTTCAAAATACTATGGTGCCGATACAGTATTTGAAGATATTAATTTTGAAATTCGCGGCACTGAAAAAATAGCACTTGTTGGTAGAAATGGTTGTGGCAAAACAACATTTTTAAGATGCATGTGTGGAGAAGAACAATTTGATAAAGGTTCTGTCAGTATGCAAAGTGGTACTGTGATAGGTTATTTAGCACAGAAAGTTCTTGAACATGATGATTGGACAGTTGAACAAGAATTAATGACGATTTATGAACCACTATTTGCCTTACAAAAACAAATGCATGTTTTAGAAGAAAAAATGGCAACAGATTATTCTGAAAAGATCATGAACCAATATGCCAATCTGCAAGAACAATTTGAAGCAATGAATGGATACAATTGGGAATCTGAAATGAAAACAGTTTTCACTCGTTTTGGATTTGTGATTGAAGATCTTCAAAAAGTCATTGGTACTTTTTCTGGTGGCCAAAAAACAAGAATTGCATTTGTTCGATTATTATTATCTAAACCAGATATTCTTTTATTGGATGAACCTACAAACCATTTAGATATTGATGCGATAGAATGGTTAGAAGGATATGTAAAGAATTATCCAAAGTCAGTTGTAATCGTTTCGCATGACCGTATGTTTTTAGATCATACAGTGGACGCTGTATATAATATGGAATTTGGAAAAATGAAACGTTATGCAGGTAATTATTCTTCTTTCACGATTCAGCGAGACAATGATCTAGAGCGTCAACAAAGCGCATATATGCGTCAACAAAAAGATATTGAGCGATTACAGAATTTGATTGAAAAATTTCGTTATAAAAGTAGTAAAGCAGCTTTTGCGCAATCTAAGATCAAATATTTAGATCGCATGGAAAAATTATCTGTTGATCAAGTAAACACAAAAACATTTCATGCACATTTTACACCTGCTATCAAAGGTGGAGAAAAAGTACTAGAAACTGATCATTTGAAGATTGGATATGATCATGTATTAACAGAAGTTTCTATGAAGATGAGACGCGGAGATAGAATCGCAATCATAGGTCCAAATGGTACTGGCAAATCAACATTTGTGAAGACACTAATGGAAATCATTCCTTCATTAGGTGGTTCTTATTTATTTGGACATCAAATAGAAAAAGGATATTTCGATCAACAGTTGGCACAGTTTTCTTCGAATAAAACGGTATTAGAAGAACTATGGGATGAACATCCAGAACTAGATCGAACAGAGGTAAGAAGTGTATTAGGACAGTTCTTATTTAGTGCAGATGATGTCTTTAAACAAGTGAATGTATTGTCTGGTGGAGAAAAAGTTAGATTATCTTTTGCGAAACTTTTATTGGAACATTCTAATTTATTAATATTAGATGAACCAACAAACCATTTAGATATTCCTGGTAAAGAAGCATTAGAAGAGTCTTTGAAGGGATTTACAGGGTCTGTATTATTTGTGAGTCATGATCGTTATTTTATACAACAACTTGCAACTGGATTGATTCGTTTTGAAGATGGAAAAGCTGAGTTCATTGATAAAACATATGATGCTTATATGGAATCAGATGAATCAAAACCACTTTTTGAATCTAAACAAGAACAAAATGAATCTGCTTCAGAAAAAACAAGAAGACAAATTTCTCCAGAAGCACGCAAAAGAGAAATCGCAAAATTAGAAAAACAAATCACAGAAAAAGAAGCAGAATTAGAAGATATGCGTGCATTAAGATTTGAACCAGAATTCTATCAAGATTACATGAAAATGAATGAATTAGATCAAGATATTGATGATATTCATAATGAGATTGCACATCTTGAGAAAAGATGGGAAGAATTATTGGAAGAAGAATCGTAGTTCCTATTTACGATAAAGCGAAAATGAATTAAAATTTTAACGGTTGAAAAGGAGTAAATGAAAATGAATATTTCACCATTACAAACAGAAAGATTAAAGTATGAACCAAAATTACCAGGAATGCTAAGACATGGTATTTCTGCAATTTGTGTTAAGGAAGGCGAAGAAACACAGAGTGTTGCTGACCAAGAAAAGATCAAAGCTTTATTCCCTAACACTTATGGAAAAAAAGAAATTACATTTGAAAAGGGAGAAAATACTAGCGTTGCTAAGAAGCAAGTTGTTGGTGTTATCTTATCTGGTGGACAAGCACCTGGTGGACACAACGTTGTTTGTGGACTTTATGATGCATTGAAAGCTACAAGTAGTGAAAATGTACTTTATGGTTTCAAGAATGGACCAAGTGGTTTATTAGATGATGATTATCTTGTATTTGATGATGAATACATTAATCAATATAGAAATACAGGTGGATTTGATATCATTGGTTCTGGTAGAACAAAATTAGAAACAGAAGAACAATTCGCAGTTGCTGCAGAAGTATGTAAGAAACATGGTATTACTGCTATTGTAATCATCGGTGGTGATGACTCTAATACAAACGCAGCTGTATTAGCTGAATATTTTGCTGCACATAATACAGGTGTACAAGTAATTGGTTGCCCTAAGACAATTGATGGTGATTTAAAGAATGAAGATATCGAATGTTCATTCGGATTTGATACAGCAACTAAGACTTATAGTGAAGTTATCGGTAACATTGAAAGAGATGCTAACTCTGCTAAGAAATATTGGCATTTCATCAAGGTTATGGGACGTTCTGCTTCTCACGTAGCTTTGGAATGTGCATTAGAAACACAACCAAACGTTTGCTTGATTTCCGAAGAAGTTGCAGCTAAGAAGATGTCTTTAGCTTCTATTGCAGATTATATTGCTGATTCAGTAGCTAAGAGAAGTGAAAAGGGAATGAACTTCGGTGTAGCAATTATTCCTGAAGGTGTTGTAGAATTTGTTCCTGAATTCTCAGTATTAATTGGAGAAATCAATGAATTATTAGCTGGTAGCAAAGCTGATGAATTTAATGCTTTACCAACTTGGAAAGATAAATATGCATTTATTGAAAATGGTCTAACAAAAGAATCCATGGCAGTATTTGCTATTCTTCCTGAAACAATTCAACAACAATTATTCTTAGAAAGAGATCCACATGGAAACGTACAAGTTTCTTTGATTGAATCTGAAAAGTTATTCTCTGCTCTTGTAAAGGCTAATTTGGATGAAAGAAAGAAAGCTGGAACATACAATGGTAAGTTCAATGCATTACATCATTTCTTTGGTTATGAAGGAAGATGTGCTTTCCCATCTAACTTTGATGCAGACTATTGTTATTCATTAGGTTACAATGCATTCATGTTGATCCAATATGGATACAATGGATATCTATCAAAGATTTCTAATCTTTCTAAACCAGCTGAAGAATGGGTAGCTGGTGGTATGCCAATCACAAAGATGATGAACATGGAAAGAAGACATGGTGAAGATAAACCTGTTATTAGAAAAGCTCTTGTTGAATTAGATGGTGCACCATTCAAGTATTTTGAAGCACATAGAGATACATGGGCTGTAGAAACAGCATTCACATATCCTGGTGCTATCCAATACTATGGACCAAGTGAAGTTTGCGATCTCACAACAAGAACATTAGCTTTAGAAAAAGGATTAATGAAATAATTTAATTTCGTTTTATAAAACAGTATGGAAAGGAATATTCTGTACTGTTTTTTATATTGAGAAAAAAGAAAACCAGATTTGATATCTGGTTTTTTGAATGGCGGAGAAGAAGGGATTTGAACCCCCGCACGCTTTCACGTCTGTCGGTTTTCGAAACCGATCCCTTCAGCCTCTTGGGTACTTCTCCAAATGCTTAACCATTTTAACACAATAAAAAATATTTTTTATATTATTTGACAGACTATACTATACGAAGTATAGTAATGCTACAGGAGGTGCTATATGGATGCACAGATGAAAAGAGGAATTCTAGATGTTTGTGTTCTGACTGCTTTAATTAAAGAAGATTCTTATGGATATAAAATCATTAAAGATTTAAAAGATACAGTAGAAATATCTGAATCAACTTTATATCCGATTTTAAGAAGATTAGAAAAAAGTGGATATTTATCTGTTTATACACAAGAACATAATTTTCGTTTAAGAAAGATGTATTCCATTACTAATGAAGGTTTAGAAAAAATTCAAGAATATCTAGAAGATTTAAAAGAATTGTTTGTTATTTATCAATATATTCAAAAGGAGACGCACAATGATTGAAAAATATTTAACAGAATTAAGAGAAATTTTAGAGAAGAATCAATATGATGATGTAGATAACGCAATTAGCTATCTCAGAGAATTTGCAGAAGATCGAAAAGAATTAGGAGAAAGTGAAGAAAGTATCATTGCTTCCTTTGGTGAAGTTTATGAAACTGCTTCAGCTATCATGCAAGAAGAAGTAAAGAATACAGATGTAACTTCTAAGATAAAACAAATCAATACAGAATTGATTAGTGCTGATTTATCGATTACAGAATCTAATGTTACAGATGTTGAAGTAAATTATACTGACGAAAAGAGATTTGTGATTACTGATAAAGATGGTGTTTTAACAATCAAAGAAAAGAAACAAGAACATAATTTTTTCTTTGGATTTAAAAAGGCAACTGTTGATATTCGCGTTCCATTTGGAAGTGCATTTGATAAATTTCATTTAGAAATCGTATCTGGTGATATGAAGATACAAGGTGTTAATACCGAAAGATTGAAATTAGAAACAGTTTCAGGAGACATTCATATTCAAGATTGTAAGATTTCTAAAATGAGTGTGGAATGTGTTTCTGGTGATATTCATATTCAAGATACACAAAGTGAAAAAGTTGAAATTGAAGCAGTATCAGGGGATATTCATGTTGAAGAAACTGCATTTGATCAGTTACATGGAGAAACAGTTAATGGAGATATTCAAGTTGATATTCGAGATATTCGTGATAACTACACTGTGAAGATTAATAAAATGTTTCATTCAAAAGAATATGGAACAGGTGTAAAATTAATCAAGTTAGAATCAACAGTTGGTGATTTGAATGTTGATTTCAAATAAGAGGGTTATATGATCAATACATTTTTAAAGTCTCGTATTCCTGATGCGAAAGAACTTATTGATGCATTCATGCAGTCATATGAATATGTCAGTGTGTTAGGAAATTATGTGAAAACAAAAAAAATCTTAGTTACAACAACATCTAGTTCAATCAATGAGTTAGATAATGAATGTGGATTTGTAATCAAAGCTTATAAGGATGGGCATTATAGTGAATATTCTTGTGATGATATTCGTGGTTTAGATTACGAAAAAGTAAAAGAAGAAATGCAAGTGGTGACACCATATGCGGCTTCGATTCCTTGTTTAGAAGAAAAAGAACACACAGAATCTTATGAAAGAGAAGATTCTAAAGAAATGGATGATTCTGCCATTTATGACATGTTAGTATCTATCAAAGATCATGCACATCAAAAAGATGAAAGAGTTATTCAAGTTGGATGTGTTTATACCAAACGTGAAACTTCTAAGATCTTTGTATCCAATCATAAATGTTTAGATCAAAAGTATGATTGGTGTAACGCAATGATGCAAGTGGTGGCTAGAGAAGGTGATACGATCAAGATGAATTTTACTTCTGAAGGTGAAGTAGATACAAAGACAGTATTAGAAAAATTAGATGCTGGAAAAGATCATGTCATTGATATTTGTTTGAAACTATTGCATGCCAAAACAATCGTTCCTGGAACATATGACATTATTACAGATCCTGCAGTATCAGGATTGATTGCACATGAAGCATTTGGACATGGCGTTGAGATGGATATGTTCGTAAAAGAAAGAGCGAAGGCAACGCAATATGTTGGCAAACCAGTCGCAAGTAAAGTTGTAAATATGTATGATGGTGCAGCTTCTTGTTTATCTGCAGCTTCTTATTTCTTTGATGATGATGGTGTAGAAGCAACTAATACAAATATCATTAAAAATGGAATTCTTCAAACGGGTATTTCGGATTGTTTAAGTGCGATGGAATTAGGGACAACGCCTACAGGTAATGGTAGAAGAGAATCCTATAAAAGAAAAGTTTATACAAGAATGACAAATACATTCTTTGATAAAGGAAATGATAAGCTTGAAGATATGATCAAATCTATCAAACATGGTTATTTCTTATGTGCATCAAATAATGGAATGGAAGATCCAAAGAATTGGCAAATTCAATGTACGGCAGGATATGGAATTGAAATTCGTGATGGAAAGTTAACGGATGAAATCGTTGCCCCAGTTGTTATTTCGGGAAGTGTCATTGATTTATTATCATCCATAACAATGGTTTCTGATGAATTACATGTATATGGTTCTGGTATGTGTGGAAAAGGCCATAAAGAGTGGGTGTTTGTATCTGATGGAGGACCACACTTGAAAGGAAAAGCGAAATTATCATGATGAAGATTGAAGATATTCTTACTGTATTAAAAACAAATACTACGATTTCTGATTATGAAATCAATCATCAAACAAAACATTCCAGTGAATTATTCTTTGTGAAGAAGAAAATGGAATTGAATCGTGTTGTTCATACAGAAAATATAACAGTAACGATTTATAAAGATGTAGAAGATAAACGTGGAAGTAGTGTTGTTGTAGTTACAAGTGCAGATGATGTTGCATCTTTCCAAAAGAAGATAGACTCAGCAATTTCTAAAGCGGCAACGGCATTAAATCCTTGGTTTCCTTTAGCTCAGAATCAACAGATTTATGTAAAAACAGATACTTCCATTTCTTTGAATGATATCGCATTAGAAGTTGGGAATACAATTATGCAAATCAACCAAGAAAATGGATGGTTGAACGCAACAGAAATCTTTGTCTCAATTACGGAAGATGAATTTTTAAATTCAAATGATGTAAAAGATTCACAAAGTAAATTATCGATTGAATTTGAAACGATTCCTACATGTAGTGATGGCAAAGAAGAATACGAACTTTATAAGTATTATAGAAACAATCAATTTGATGCTGCATCTATTGAAAAAGAAATCAAAGATATTCTTTCTTTAGCTTCTTTAAGAGGTCAAGCAAAGAAACTCAATGAAATCAATATTGATACAAATGTACCAGTTTATATGTATGGTGATATGAATAATTTGATTGTAAATAATATCAAAGAAAATACTTCTTATCTTTCTAATGTTACACATTCTAACCATTATGAATGCAATCACCCAGTATCCAATACACCTTTTGATTTGATTCTAAAAGGATCTATTAGTGGAGCGAGTGCATCTAGTCACTTTGATGAACATGGTGTTGTTTTAAAAGAAATAAAAATTATTGAAGATGGTGTATGTAAACAATTACATGGTGATATTCAATATGGATATTACTTAAAACAAGAGTGTCCAACAGGAAGTTATCCAGTTGCGGAATTGATTACAAAACAAGGGATTGATACAAATGAGCCACATTTGATCATTGATTATTTCTCAGCACCACAATTAGAAAAAGAATCTGGTTATTTTGGTGGAGAAGTCCGATTAGCACGTTACTTTGATGGAGAAAAATATATTCCATTAACAGGTTTTTCGATTTCAGGAAATGTCTATGAAGCAATGAATGAAGTTGGTTTTTCAAAAGAAGAAACTGTAACAAGATGTTATAAAGGACCAAAGTATTTCAAATTTAAGAATTTAGTTATCTCTTAATGAAAAAAGTTTCAGGGCACAAAGAAAATGGTTAGTTCTATGTAACAGTTCAAATGAATAACCAATTTAAACTGTGATAATATAGTGGCTAGTGAGAAAAGAGGAAATTATTATGAATGAAATTTCTAGTACAATGTTAAATGAGTTACGTACAAATTATGAAGCTGATTCAAAAGCTAGAGTTGTAAGAAATGCATTAACAAAGAATGATTTGAATACGATTTCTAGAGTATTTGATGCGGAAGGTAAAAATCCTAACGTATTCTCTATTGATCTAAAAACAATGAAAGCCACAAATCAACAAGCTTCTGGTAGATGTTGGATCTTCTCTTCTATGAACTTTTTAAGAGAAAAGATTGCCAAGAAGTATAACATTAAAGAATTCGAATTATCACAAAACTATATTGCATTCTATGATAAATTAGAAAAAGCAAACTGGTTTATTGAATGTTCATTACAAGAAATTGATAATCCAATTGATTCTGAAAAGATGAGATATTTATTGGATTGGGCTGTAGGTGATGGTGGACAATGGAACATGGTTCAATCATTGGTGAAAAAATATGGATTATGTCCAAAGAGTGCAATGCCAGAAACTTATCAATCTTCTCATACAAGAACAATGAATGGTCTATTAAATAAGAGATTGAGAAAGTTTGTCATTGATTCTAGAAAAGCAGATAAGAATGATATTCCTACATTAAAAGCACAAGCATTAAAAGAAATTTATTCATTGTGTGCTTCTTGTTTTGGCTTACCTCCACAAGAATTTACATTTGAATATGTAGATGCAGATGATAAACATCATGCGGATTATCATGTAACACCTAAACAATTCTATGAAGATTATTTAGGTAGTGATATTGACGATTATATTAACTGTATCAATGCACCAACAAGTAATAAAGAATATTACAAGACATATACTGTTGAATATTTAGGAAATGTTGTGAATGGAAATCCTATTTGTATGTTGAATCTTCCTTTAGATGAATTTAAACAAGCTACATTAGAACAACTAAAGAGTGGTGAACCAGTATGGTTTGGATGTGATTGTGGTGCTGATGGTGATAGACAAACAGGTTTATGGGATGATAAACAATACGACTATGAAAATACATTAGATATTGATTTATCTATGACAAAAGCTGAAATGTTGGATGCACATCAATCTGCAATGAACCACGCTATGATGTTTACTGGAGTTAATATTGGTGAAGATGGTAAACCAAATAGATGGAAGATTGAAAATTCATGGGGAGAAGATATTGCGAATAAAGGATACTTTATTGGTAGTGATACATGGTTTGATAAATACATGTATGTTGTTGCGGTAAATAAAAAATTCTTAAGTGAAAAGGCATTAGCTGCATTAAAAGAAGAACCTACAAAAGTTGCTCCATGGGATCCATTTGGAACATTAGCTGACTGAATGAAATGATGAAAGTGTTACATGATGTGTAGCACTTTTCTTTTGTGTTATAGTAGTTGAATTCAGAGGGAGGCTTTTATGATCATTCATAGTTATGATGTTAAAACAGAATCATTTGTAAACTTAAAAGATTTCTATGAAAAGAATGAATATGTTACAGATACATGTTTGATTGTTTTTTCGTATAAAGTGTATGCGTATCTTTTGAAAACATATGTATGTAAAAAGATATCAGAAATTAGAGCGTGCAATGGACATATTGATATTATGTTACTTGAATATAAAAATAAGAAAATTGCATTTTATCTCACGCAAATAGGAAGTGCGATGTGTGCACAAGGGATGATAGAAGCTGCATGGTTAATTGGTTCACATCATTTTATCTTAGCTGGATCTTGTGGGAGTTTAGACGAAGCAAAAACAAAAGAAAGATATGTGATTCCAACAAGTGCTTATCGAGATGAAGGAATGTCTTATCACTATGCACCAGCATCAGATAATATTGAAATCAAAAATAAGAAGATCGTTGAAGATTTCTTCAAAGAAAATCATATTCCGTATATATGCGGGAAAACTTGGACAACGGATGCTTTCTTGAGAGAAACAAAAGGACTTGTTCAAAAAAGAAGAGAAGAAGGATGTATTGTTGTGGAAATGGAAGCTGCAGGTGTACAAGCAACTGCTGACTTTTATGGATTAGACGTTTATTATTTTCTGGAAAGTGGTGATTCATTTTCAGAAGAAAGTTATTCCGTAGGAAATCTAAAAGAAGCGAATCATCATTTCAATAAAGTGGAACTACAATTAGAACTCGCACTTAAATTGAAAAAAGAAGTTACTTTGTTTAAACCTCATATTGAAGATCTTTGGTATCGTCAAAAACTTGTAGAAGATGAAAAAACAATGTCATTTAATGACAGAAATGGTGGATGTTTTCCATTTGATCATAGTAAATGGCAGATGTTTTATTTGAAGTGGTGTATGAATCAACATTATTTCTATTCTTATATTCGTGATGAAAAATGTCAATTTGTTGGAGAGGCTTCTTATGTAGAAACAAATGAAGAAAATGTATGTTTGGCACATATGATAATTCAATATGATGAACGTCATAAAGGATATGGAACGAAAGGTTTAACACTTTTGTTGAATCAAGCTAGAAAGAATGGAATGAAAAAAGTAATTGTTCAAAGTACGAATGAAGCATTTTTGGTAAAGAATGGATTTCAAAAAATAAATGAAGAAAATTGTAAATACTACAGATGTTTGTAATTGTATGAAATACACTTGTATTTATAAAAATACATTTTATTTTATGAAACTTTTTCAAAACTTTCACGATTTTATTTGAAATATTTCACGAAAACAACACAATTGAATTGACTTGACTATGAATGTACGGCAAAATAGTAAGTACTTTTGGAGGGAAAAATTATGAAGAAGATTTTATGTGCTTCCATGGCAGTTCTTCTTGCTGCAGGTTGTTCTGCAGGAAGTAACGGTTCAGCTGCTACAAATGGATCCACAACAACTACATCATCAGAAGATGCATATTATGTCTTTACTGCTGATGTACAAACACTTGACTGGCACATGTCACAAAACGCATCTGATGCTCAGATCACTACAAACCTTGTTGATGGTTTAACAGAAACAAACAAGTACAACAACTATGTTGGTGCTTTAGCTGAAAGCTGGGAATCCAACGAAGACAAGACTGTTTGGACATTCCACTTAAGAGATGCTAAGTGGGTTACAAACACAGGTGAAGAATATGCTGATGTTACTGCTGATGACTTCGTTACTGCATTACGTCACTTATCTGATTTCCAAGGACCAACATTATCTATCGCTGAAGCTTATGTTGATGGTTTAGCTGCTTATGGCAAATCTGATAGATCTGATGCTGAATGGGAAAAGGTTGGTGTAAAGGCTGTTGATGATAAGACTGTTGAATATACATTAAGTGCTGCAACACCTTATTTCTATACAGTAGTTGCTAACAACTCATTCTGGCCAGTGAATAGAGAATTCTTGGAATCTCAAGGTGAAGGTTGTAAGTTAGGTGCTCCTGATAACACAGATTGTGGATATGGTAGCACATCTGATCCATCTTCAATTCTTTATAACGGTGCTTATATCTTAGATGAACTTGTTTCTAAGTCTTCTCAAAAGATGCACAAGAATGAAGCTTATTGGGATGCTGAACATGTATATGTTGAAAATGTAACACGTGTATATGACGATGGTTCTGATCCAGCTTCTACAGTTAAGGGATTCGAATATGAAGAAAATCCTTACTACATGGCTACATTGTTGACATCTGCTAAGGATTTCTCAACATATCTAGAACAATATGCTGATTATGCATATAACCCATTACAAAATGGTTACACATTCGGAATCAACTTCAACTTAAATAGAACAAACTTTGAAAACTCTTCTAAGACAACAGCTCAACAAGCTGACACAAAGAAGGCACTTCTAAATACACATTTCAGAAGAGCAATTAAGTATGGTTTAGATAGAGTTGCTTATATGTCTACAGTTATGGATAAGTCCATTGCTGAAAAGGTAATTCGTTCTATCGAATGTCCATGGAACTTCGTATCAACTTCTGATGGAAGCTCTTATGGTGATCTTGTTCAAGCAGCAAGTGAAGATTCTTCAGTTGACTTAAGCGAAGGTCAAGATTCTATCTATGATCCAGCTAAGGCTAAGGAAGAAATCGAAGCAGCAGCTAAGGAATTAAAGGCTGAAGGCGTTACATTCCCAATCGTTGTTGACTTGCTAACAGATGATGCTTCTGCATCTCTACCTTTACAAGCAGCTTCTCTAGAACAATCTATTGAAGAATCAATCGGTACAGATTACATTGATATCGTTGTTCACTCTGTTTCTGATGATGAATATACTGCTTCTTCTTACACAGCAACAGGACCACAAGATTGTTGTTGGGATATCTCAACTTCTACAGGTTGGGGTGCTGACTATGTTGATCCAAAGACATATTTGAACATCTTCTCACCAGTTGATGGCGATGTTACACAAAACTCTATGGCTTTGAACTTCTATCAATCCAATGAATATGATGATGCTCAAGATAACAAGGATAACGACGCAGCTATCGAAGCATCTGGATTATTAGAATATCAATCATTGCTTGAAGCAGCTTATGCTATTACAGATGATATGGATGCTCGTTATGAAGCAGAAGCTAAGGCTGAAGCTTACTTACTAGATAACGCTCTATTCATCCCAATTCAATCACAGACATCAAGTGTTAACTACACAATTTCTAGAGCTACACCATTCTCTGGTGCATTCCAATCCTCTAAGTATAAGGGATTAATCATCAATAAGGATGCTGTAACTAAGGAAGAATATGATGCTGCTTATGAAACATGGCAACAAGAAAAGGTAGAAGACAACAAGGTTGATCATTCTACTGGTGAATAAGCAATAGTCAGATTATTGATAACAAAAAATGATAAGGGGGCTAGAAAGCTAGGCCTCCTTATCATGCGTTTTAGAAAAGAAGAAAAAATCTTTGTGAAAGGAGGCATATTATGAAGAAATATGTATGGGGACGTGTGGTTCGTGCAATTTTTTCAGCGTTTGTTGTTACTGTTTTAGCAATGATCATGATTTATACCTTGATTCCACGTCATTTGATTTTTAAGAATGATGCAACTTATCAAAAGTTAGGTGGAAAAGCAGACGACAAAGAACGTTATAAAAATACTGCATATGAACGTTTAGGGTATATTACCTTTGAGGAACAAGCTGATATGTGTAAGGCATTTGCTGCAGACAATTTTGAAGCTTGTAATCAAAATGGTTCAACTTATATCAAAGAAATCGCAGCACAATATGAGGCTGATGGTTGGACAGTAAAACAATATAAAGCAGGTGGATACTATGCTTATAAGGATGTACCAATCGTTAAAAAGATCGTTAATTTCTTTGGTAATTTGATTGAAGTTGATCATCCATGGAGAGTGAATGATGATTCTAATCCTGATTTAGAAAGAAAAATCTATTTTGGAACAGATGCAAATGGTGTTCCTGCTTTGATGGGCTCTGGAACAGAACATAAATACTTGATTTATTTTGATTCAAGTTTCCCATTTATTCATCAAAACATTATATCTATTAATTTAGGACAATCTTATCCTTCTTACGCTTATACAGAAATTACAAAAGTTATTTCTAGTGGACAGGGTTCAGAAGATGCTACAACACAAAAGTTTGAAACAGGTACTGAAACAAAGAGTGCTGTAATTCAACATAGTTGTACTTATAAAAAGACAAGTAGTTTAGATAAATTAGATAAAAATAAATTTACAGATAACTATGCAAACTGCGATACAAAGAAGAAGGATCCATCTATGATTGGTACTTCAATGAAATTTGGTGTATTAGCATTGTTATTAGCTTATTTGATTGCGATTCCTGCAGGTATGTTAATGGCATCTCATAAAGGAAAACTTGCAGATCACATTGGTACGATTTGGATCAACTTTATGATTGCCGTACCATCTCTAGCGTTTATCTTCTTTGGAAGACAAATCTTCTATCTAATGGGCTTCCCACAAACTTTCCCTCAATTGGGTGCACATGATATTAGAAGTTATATTCCAGCTATCGTTATTCTTGGTTTAATGAATACAGGTTCATTAATGTTATGGACAAGAAGATATATGTTAGATCAATCTAGTTCAGATTATGTTAAGTTTGCTAGAGCGAAAGGTTTATCTCAAAAAGAAATCTTTAAGAAACATATTTTAAGAAATGCGGTAATTCCAATTGTTCATGATTTACCAGCTAGTATTATTCTTACAATTACTGGTGCAGTATTAACAGAAACTGTATTTGCGATTCCTGGTACAGGTAAATTATTGCCTGATGCAATCAATGAACATAACAACTCAATGATCATTGCGTTAACAATTCTTTATACTTCTTTATCAATCTTCTCAGTATTGATTGGTGACTTGTTAATGACAGTAGTTGATCCAAGAATTAAATTAACAGATGAAGGAGGTAGTCATTAATGTCAGAAATGAACAATAAATTTGTATTCGTTAAAAATGACGAAAGAGAATCTGAACATATTGCTGCTCCTAAGTATTCTTATTGGGCATCTGTATTTAAACAATTTTTAAGTAAGAAAAGTACAATTGCGATCATTATTATCGCAAGTGCTGTTATATTGCTTTCTATTATTGACCCTATGATTAGTGGTTATAATGGAATTTCTCACCCAGATATCAATAATGAATCCATGAAGTTTATTGGTCCATGTTTTCAATATTTATTTGGTACAAACAATTACGCAGATAACATGTGGAATGTTGTTTGGGCAGGTGCTCGAAATTCACTTGGTATCGCTGGATTAACAACATTAATTACGATTACATTAGGTGTAGTTGTTGGTGCTATTTGGGGCTATTCAAAATCTATGGATAAATGGATGATTGAAATTTATAACATTATTGCGAATGTTCCATTTACATTAATTGTATTTGTATTGATGTATATTTTAGGTAGAGGTTTCTGGCAATTGATCTTTGCCATGTCCGTTACTTCTTGGCTCAGTACAGCATACTTCATTCGTACACAAGTTATGATCATTCGTGATCGTGAATATAACTTAGCTTCAAGATGTTTAGGAACAAGTACTTGGACAATTGTTAAGAATAACATTCTTCCATATCTTGTATCTATCATTGTTACTTCTATTTCTAGAGATTTACCATCTTATATCTCTCTAGAAGTATTCTTAGCTTGGCTAGGAATTGGGGTTGGTGAAGGTACACCTTCATTAGGTAAAACAATTTCTGATAACAAGATCTATATGACAAATACACCATATTTGTTCTGGATTCCTGTTTGTATCTCAGCAATCATCACAGTATCACTTTACGTAGCTGGTCAGACTTTAGCGGATGCTGCTGACCCAAGAACACATAGATAAGGAGGCAAGCAAAATGACAATTAGTAATGAAATCATTCTGTCTGCTTCTAATGTTGAAGTAGAATTCGCAGTCAGAGGAAAAATCTTAAAAGCAATTCGTAATATTTCCATCGATTTATATAAAGATGAAACATTAGCTATCGTTGGTGAATCTGGTTCTGGTAAATCTGTATTTACTAAAACATTTACTGGTATGCTTGAAAACAATGGTAGAGTTTCTAGTGGTACAGCAATGTACGAAGGTAAAGACCTTTACGCAAATAAAACAGATGCAGATTGGGAAAAAATTCGTGGTAAAAAGATTGCGACAATTTTCCAAGATCCAATGACATCTTTAAACCCAATTATTCCAATTGGTAAACAAATTACAGAAGTTATTGAAAAGCATCAAGGTAAAACATTCGCTGAAGCTAAAGAAGAAGCTATCAAGTTGATGGAAGAAGTTGGTATCTACAATGCCGCTAACCGTTTTGATGAATATCCATTCATGTATTCTGGTGGTATGAGACAAAGAATCGTTATTGCGATTGCGTTAGCTTGTCATCCAGATATCTTGATTTGTGATGAACCTACAACAGCATTGGATGTTACGATTCAAGCACAAATCATTCGTTTGATTAAAAACTTACAAAAACAATATGGCTATACAATCATCTTTATCACGCATGACTTAGGTGTTGTAGCTAATGTTGCAGATAGAGTAGCAATCATGTATTCTGGACAAATCATTGAATATGGAACAGTTAATGAAATCTTCTATGATCCAAAACATCCATATACATGGGGCTTATTAAGTTCTTTACCACAGCTTGGTATCAAGGGAGAACCATTATATGCAATTCATGGTACTCCACCAAGTTTATATGATGAAATTAAGGGTGATGCTTTCGCTCCTAGATCTGATTACGCAATGGAAATCGATTTTGAAGAAGAACCACCAATGTTTAAAGTGACTGATACACACTACGCAAAGACTTGGTTGTTAGATGAAAGAGCACCAAAGGTAGAACCACCTATTCAAGTAAGAACATTACATGAAAGAATGAAAGAAGCTGTTTCAGAACAGGAGGACAATTAAATGACAGATACATTACAGAATCCTGTCCTTGAAAAGGATGAAAATGGAAAAGAAATCTTATTAAAAGTAAAAGATTTAGGTGTTACTTTCTACAATGGAAAGAAAGCATTTAATGCAGTTCATGATGTAAACTTCAATGTTTATAAAGGTGAAACTTTCTCTCTTGTAGGTGAATCTGGATCTGGTAAAACAACAATTGGTCGTGCCATTATTCGTATTAATCCAACTTCTAGTGGTGAAATCGAATTCATGGGTAAAAAGATCAATGGTAAGATTTCTAAAGAAGATCAACGTTGGGTCATTCGTAATATGCAAATGGTATTCCAAGATCCAGCTGCTTCTTTAAATGAAAGAGCTACGATTGACTATATCGTTTCAGAAGGTCTACAGAACTTCCATTTATATAAAGATGAAGAAGATCGTAAACAAAAAGTTTTGAATGCTTTAGAATCTGTAGGATTACTTGCAGAACACGCTACAAGATATCCACATGAATTCTCTGGTGGTCAAAGACAACGTATTGGTATTGCGCGTGCAATGGTAATGGAACCTACATTATTGATTGCGGATGAACCTATTTCAGCATTGGATGTATCCATTCGTGCACAAGTATTGAATTTATTAAATGAATTTAAACGAGATAAAGGTTTAACACAAATCTTCATTGCGCATGACTTATCTGTTGTTCGTTATATTTCTGATAGAATTGCGGTTATTCATAAAGGTGAAATCGTAGAACTTGCAGAAACAAATGATTTATTCAGAAATCCAATGCATCCATATACAAAGTCATTAATGTCCGCAATTCCTTTACCTGATCCTGAAATCGAAAAGGCTAAGACATTAATTACATATGATGAAGCAGAAGAAAAGGAAAAATGGAACTATGCTGAAAATGCACCAACTTTCCGTGAAATTTCTGATGGTCACTTTGTAATGGCTAATGATGCAGAATTCGAAGAATTCAAAAAGCATTATAAGAAATAATATTAAGGCTGGAAACAGCCTTTTTGTTTTGGTAATGTATATAAGTATAAAGGTGAAAAATGAATCAAGAATTATATCAAATTACTGTTGCTGCAGTATTAAAGTGGAATCGATTATTTCGTGAAATTACATTATCTAAAGCTTCTGAATTAAAAAAGATTTTATTTTTATTGTTGTTTTATCTTGTATCGTGTCTAGTTTAAATGTATTTGGTGCTTATAAGTTATCTGATTTGTTAAATTCCGCAATACAGGCTTCAACAACGGGTTTAATAAAAAGTACAGTATTAATTATATTTGTTTGGACTGCAATGTATTATATGCAAAAAGTTCGAAATAACAATTCTAGCAAGTTTAGAGCTAAATTAAATACTGAGATTCGTAATCATGAAGCAATTTATATAGAACAATTAACCAATGATGAATGGGAAAAAAAGCTCCTTCAGAATTTCTAGCAAAATTTACTTCTAATATTGATTTGATTGATAGAAATTGTATTGATCCATTATTAGAGATTTCTTATTATATTTTTACTCTTATATTTTCATTTATTGCGTTATGTACAATTCATTGGAGTGTAGTTATTTTATCAATTGTTATGTATATTGTAATGAAAAAAGCTCCTGAATTATTATCAGAAAAACTATCTAAAGTGACAGAACAAAATGTGAAAGAAAATGAAAATATGTCTAAGACTATAAATGATTGTTTATATGGAAGACAAGAATACATTTTATATAATAATGTTAAAAGATTCTTTGAAAGAATTGAGTATGCTTCAAAACAATCAGAATCTTCTAGATATTCATATGATTGTACTGCAAATTTAATGGAAACAATTATTGGAATTATAGGCTTTCTTTTTCAATGTGCTTTTATATTTTTAGTTGCATGGTTATCTATCAAAGGGTATACAAATGATGGTTCCATTTTAACGGTTGGAAATTTAGCTGGAACTTTTTCACAATCTATAACAGTTTCTGCATCAAATTATTCGAAAATAAAAGCGAATCAACAATTATTAGATTTTCATTTAGAAAAAGATCAAATTGATTCAATAGAAGAAATATATCCTATAGAAATTTCTCAATTAGAAGAAATACAACATATTGATAATAAAGTATCCTATAAAAATAGATCTTTAACTTTTGAAGAAGGTGGGAAATATTTAATTGTTGGGGAAAGTGGTAGTGGTAAATCAACACTTTTACAATTTTCACGGCAGAAAGCCCATGACTTTAGTCAATGGGATGAATGCCGCTTTTTTGTGTGTTAATAGAGTAGATGATTAATAGTACATCTAATACTTGTATGTTATAATATTAGTACAAAAAAGAGGCTTATTTATGCAAGAATATGTACGTAAGAAAGGTATTGTATACAAGAATCAATTTCATGTTATTTTCTGTCCTAAGTACAGAAGGAAAGTACTTATCAATGGAGTAGATGTTAGACTAAAAGAAATACTATTTGAGGAAGCTGGTAAGCTATCCGTAGAAATCAAATCTTTGGAAGTCATGCCAGACCATGTACATATCTTTTTGGAGTGTGATCCGCGTCTTCCATTGCATAAAGTAATCAAACAATTAAAAGGCGTTAGCTCTCGTAAGCTGAGAGAAGAATTTCCTTGGCTAAAGTCAAGAATACCTAGCCTTTGGACTAGAAGTTATTTCTCATGTACGGTTGGTCATATCAGCGAATCAACTATCATGAGATACATTGAAGAACAGAAGAAGCATTGAGAAAGGAGGT
>CAVLCI010000021.1:0-23048 GCA_963661415.1 Bifidobacteriaceae bacterium
TATAACTGTCACTAAACTGTAATTCATCAAAATTTTTCATACTATATTTTCTCCTATAATATACTATTCACAAGATTTTGATGAATCCCTTAAAAAATATTACTTTTTCTTATCTTTTTTCTTCTTTTTTGGTGTTTCGTTAACTTCTTCTGTCGGATATTGAATCTCATAAGCGAGCCACAAAGCTTCACCCTTCAACAATTTCTTAACCTGGCTTAAATCTGCAGTTGCGAAGTCCGGTCTTTCTTCAACGATAGATTTCGCTTTATCAGGATTCGATGCAAATCCAACTGTAAATACACCTACATCTTTTCCAGTCATGATTTCTGCTGAACTATCCGATACATATACACAATACTTTGCATCTAATAATTTCAACGCAGTTAATAATCCATCTGCTTCAACTTCTCTATTTCTTTTTCCACCGATGATTACATCAAAATATTGAATCATATGTGCATGTTCCAACAATTCAACAATAGAAGCTCTTTCTCTTGTTGAAACAGTTGCCACTTTATAACCATGACGTTTCAACCATTTTAATAAGTCTTTAATTCCATGCATCGGTTGAATCAAGTCACTCAAATGGTTTCTTTGCCAAGAATTATATTCATTCACCATTTTCTTTGTATCTTCTTCAGGAAAACAATATTCCATAACGGAATATACAGAATCATCTAGAGCTGCAAGTTCAATTTCTTTTGTAAATAAATCATTCTTATGATGACGATCAAAAAGTTCACGATATGTCGCAATAATAGCTGGCTCTGTATCTAAAACAGTACCGTCAAATGACAATACGATAACAGGTTTTTCTTCCTGTTCTATTTCTTTTTTATTATCTTTATCTTTTTTCATAAAACACCTCGTGTTGTAAAAACATTTTATATCATTCAAATATAATGTTCAAAGAAATTCATTGATATGGATTATGTGTTAATCCAAAAGTTTTACGTTTAATATCATCTAGTTTCCAAAGGCATCTTAAAAATGTACCAGTCATCATATATTCACGAATATCATTCACTAAAACTAAATCAGGAATAAATTCATTTGGTATATATTTTTTTATTTCATCTCTAATTTGATTTACATCTTTTGTTTTATTTGAATAAATGAATATTGCTTCTGGTCCCAATGAACTAATCAAAGATATCAATGATTTACCTACAAGTTCTGTTGTCCCTTCCTCTGTTTCAATCAAAAGCTCAGGATCTTTCGAAAATTGAATGATTTTTTCAACATAACCAACTTCCCCTGCAACGTTTTGTCTTCCACGAATCAAATGTCCATTTACAACAATACCACAGCCTGCTCTATATGATCCAATAGGTAAAAAGTACAATACCACTGACTTGTATCGATCTTCTAACCAATAGATGCCTGTAACGATCATATTTGCATCATTAAATGGAAATACATCTCTATGATATTTTTCTTTTAATATTTTTTGTACATTCATTTGGTGAATTGGATGGTCTTCTAAATAGACGACTCCTTGTTCTATAGATCCAGGTAAACTTAATCCAATCGTTTCAATTTCAGGATACTTTTCAAGCATTGGATCAATGATTTCAATCAAATCTTCAATATTCACGCTATTTGATCGATATTCCCCACTACATTCAATATTTCCACTCTTGTAGTAACGATAGATGATTTCTGTACCAATTCCTTCACCACCATTAATATAACCAATCGTTAATATTTTTTTATTTGTTTCAAAAAACGCTTGTGTTCGAATCGCTTTCGGTGTTTTATTTTCATCAATTTCTTTCAATTCACCTTTAATTAATTCAATCAATGAACCTGTATCATATTTTCCAAAGGTTTGTGCTGGAATATTACGAACTGCTGTATTACGAAACATCTCTTGTACTTTCTTACGTGCATAATGTACTTGAGGTGCTAATAAAATAAGATCTTCTCCTTTTCCTTCTTCCGCAATCTTATTAAAAGAAACTGCTCTAAAAGAATAATTTAATGATAATGTTTGAACAGCAGCATTTAATAATTCCGCATAATAAGATGTTGTTAATCCACTTGTACATGTTAATAATATTTTCACTACATGTTGATCTTTTAGATTGCGCATTGCTTCTTCCATTTCAACATATAAGTCTTGTGCTCTTTTGATATCTGTTAATTGAAAGTGTAAAAAGAATTCTGTCTTATCTTCACGAATAGAATCAATACGCAACTCAATCACATCTTCATCATAAAAATTAACACGTCCTAAACCATATTTAGATTCAATTTCCAAATTACCTTCTTCATTTTCCGTAACAGGAAAAGATTCAGTACCTCTTTGAATAATCCACTTTCTGTACCTTTCTACAATTGTTGAAGTTTTCATAAGATTCTCCCTAGTTATCAATATTTTAACACTTCTAATACTGACAAACTGTCTTTTCATAGAAAACGGAATAAAATTTCAAAAAAAGAAGCTAATGAATAGCTTCTTTATAACCAATATACGCGATTTTCTTTTCTATCTGCAGCTTTTGTTTTTTCACAATCTGCATATCCTAAAATACAATGACCAATTCCTTCGTATTCTCCTTCAATGCCTAATTGTTTTAAAATTGCTTTTCCTTCTTCGCTTTCAAATTCTTCTTTCGCTCTATGAATCCAACAAGATGCAATTCCTTTTGATTCAGCAGCCAGCATAAGATTTCCCATCACTAAAGAACCATCATAAATTCCTGTAGGCACATTCTTATCTGCTAACACAACAAGTACAACAGGTGCTCCATAAAATGGATCATTATTAGAATTCATAATAGAAGCATTCATCTTTGATAATTGATCACGCACTTTTTTATCTGTCACCGCAAGAATGATTGTTGATTGTCTTCCCATACCACTTGCCGCAAATAATCCAGCTTCAACAATTTCTTCAATATCTTCTTTTGGAATCATTGTATCTTTATATTTTCTACAACTTCTTCGTTCTTTGATTGTATTAATAACTTCGTTCATAATACTCCTCTTTCTAAAAAACTCGCTCAGTTTTTTTCTAAGCGAGTTTATTGTATCACTAATCTAAATCTTCACCGTTAGAATTGTAAACTTTCTGCATATAGTAGAAAGACTTCTTCTTACTTCTAGAAAGATCGCCATTTCCATCATCATCTTTATTAACATAGATGAATCCATATCTCTTTCTCATTTCACCTGTACCAGCAGAAACAAGATCAATATGACCCCAAGGTGTATAACCAATTAAATCAACACCATCAATCTCAATTGCTTCTTTCATAACTTTGATATGATCTCTCATATAATTGATACGATAATCATCATTAATTGAACCATCTTCTTCAACCTTATCAATTGCACCAAGACCATTTTCAACGATCATCATAGGAATCTGATATCTATCCCAAATTTGATTTAAGTTGATTCTTAAACCAAGTGGATCAACTGTCCATCCCCATTCACTTGCCTTCAAATATGGATTCTTTACACCCATTGTTTGGTTACCTTCAGATACACCATGTTCTTCAGGATGTGCAGCAAATACCTGTGATGAATAATAAGAGAATGAATAGAAATCAACTGTACCTTCTTTTAGAAGTTCATCTTCTCCTTTTTCTTTTTGAATTGTGATGCCTGCTCTTTCTAAAGCCTTCACTTTCCAAGCTGGATAATATCCTCTAACTTGAACATCTCCATAGAACCATTTTTGATCATGTGCACCTTCTAATTCTGCCCATACATCTTCAGGATTACAAGAATATGGATATGTTGCACCATGGGCAATCATTAAACCAATCTTATTTTCTGGATCAATTTCATGACCAACTTTAACTGCATATGCACTACCTACAAATAAATGCCATCTGCATTGTTCTGCATTTTGCTTGTTAGATAAATGTTCATGAACACCATTCATCATGAAATTTGTATTGATATTGATTTCATTGATTGTTAACCAATAATGAACCAAACCCTTATAACGTGTAAAGATTGTCTTTGCATAAACCTTAAATGCTTCTAAAGTATGTCTAGAAACCCAACCATCATATTCATTTGCCAAATGTAATGGACAATCAAAATGATAGATTGTAACAAGTGGTTCCATACCAAGTCTCTTACATTCTTTAAATACATCTTCATAGAACTGTAGACCTTCTTCATTTGGTTGTGCATCATCACCATTAGGGAAAATTCTTGTCCAGTTAATAGACATACGATATACATTACATCCCATTTCAGCAAACAAACCTAAATCTTCCTTCCAATGATGATAGAAGTCTGTTGCGACATGGCTAGGATAATATACGTTTGGATCTACGATTGCCTTAGCACCTGCAGGTACTTCATCACGATTTCCGAACTCTTTTCTTGTTCCATCTGGCATTTCAACAATAAACTTTCTTTGAATACCATGGATACCATCACCACCTGTTAAAGTATCGGCTACAGCGAGTCCTTTCCCTCCGCTTAAATATCCACCTTCATACTGATTGGCAGCTGTTGCGCCACCCCATAAAAATCCTTTTGGAAAACTCATTTTATATCTCCTTTTCTCACTTCATACATTGTAATGTAAGTGGTTTCAAAAAACCATCATTATTCACGAAACAAAGTTCCAAAATGCAATTGAAAAAGAGTGAATCATTTGATTCACCCTAATAGGTCACAAATCATTGTGTACCTTGCATACCTCTTTCTGTAGCTTCTTTCATTGCCGCTTCACCAGTAGAAGTCAATTCTGTAGTATCATCTTCAACTTCATATCCAGCATTTCTAGCAGCTTCAATACCAGCTAATCTTCCAGATGTTAATGAGAAACCTAAACCAACACCTTCAACGTCTTGGTATGTTCCACAAGAAATACCAGAAACGTTATTACCTGTAGCGTATAGATTCTTGATAACTTCATGGTTTGTATTTAATACTTGAAGTTTTTCATTTGTATTAACACCACCAAGAGCACCTAATACACCAGCATGACCTCTTGTTACATAGTATGGTCCTTCTGATACTGTGTAGATCAAGGATTCCTTTGATTTAAAGAATTCTTCATCCTTGCCACTCTTTACATAACTATTGTAGTTATCAATTGTTTCTTGTAAGTCTTCTGCATCACATCCAATGAATTCTGCAGCTTCTTCAATTGTATCGAATACGCCACCTTCACCAGCTTCAGTAATCTTTTCAAAACTACTTGTCCATTCATCTTCCGCAATTGGAGCGTGATAAATCGTTGGTTCTCCATCATCACCTACGATACCATGTTGATCCCAATAATGGATCCATGTACCTGTATTTTCTTGTGTTTCATCTGTCCATCTATCAACAGTTGCTTGATCAACGATCGTATAAGCAGTACCACCTTGTGCGATAACTGTTGTTGTAAAATCAACTGTATCTTTCAAAAGATCTTCATTCATGAAACGTTTTCCTTGGTTGTTGATCCAAAGAACAGGAGAGTTCAATGTTAATTCTGAAGCAGTTTCATCATCAACACCTGTTACTACACCATGGTTCATTGTTAATAATTCACCTTGATCAGCACCAATTTCCCACATCATATCTACACCCGGAACATATGTACCAGCCATAACTTTACAGTTATTATATACATCTTCACCTAATGTTTCTTTCATCAATTCTTCATTGTTAGCGAAAGAACCTGTAGAAATAATCACAGATTTCGCATTCACTGTTAATGTTCCACCATCTTCTTTTTCACACTTTACACCAACTGCATTTCCATCTTCATCTACGATGATAGATTTAGCAGTAGTACTGTAATGAACATCAACACCTTCATCTTCAATTGCTTCTCCTAAATACTTAAATGGATCAGCATTGTTCCATCTATGATATACAACTTCTGTATCAAAATGTGCAATTTGTTGTGGCTTCTTAGATAAGAAGAAACCAACACCATGATTCAACATATAAGAAACAGTATTCTTTGCCTCAGAGATAAATGTACGAATCAACTTCGCATTACCCGCTTCATTGTTGCGTTCTTGGAAATGTTCATACCAATATTCTTCATCCGTTGTTTCATCATCTCCATAACGATCTTCTTGTTCTACAGATCCAATTGCGAACATACCCTTTGCGGCATTACCAAATCCACCAATAGATTCTGTTGTTTCAATACCAATGACAGACGCTCCACCTTCTGCAGCTCTTAATGCAGCAGTTGTACCAGATGCTCCCATACCAACGACAACAACATCTGCTTCTAATGTTTCATCTTCACCTTTCTTTGTTTCCGTTGAAAATCCTGCTTGTTTCATACAGTCTTCAACTGCTTCACTAACTGCATCTCTTGTCGCAGTAGCACCAGAAACGACATCAATATCACCAGATTGTGCTTCTACGATTTCTTCTGCTAAACCTTCTGCAGCATCTTGTCCAAATCCTTTAGATTGGCTAGAAGAATCTACTTCAGCTTCTGTGATCTTTCCGTCTTTTACTGTGATTGTAACGCTTACATCACCATTTTCAAAACCTTTCGCTGTAGCAGTGTAAGTACCATCTTTGGCTTCTCCACTTGTACTACTTGTAGTACTTGAACAGCCAAAAAGAGTAACACTCATCACCCCTGCTAATAAGCATGATAATAATTTCTTTTTCATTCCTTTACCCTTTCCTTTGTAAAAGTATCTTAATAGATTGTGAATTTGTGAACAATGGATATAACCAATCTATAATGTGGCCATTTCTTATTATGCATGATAGAATCAATACATGAAAACAATTACTGCACAAAAAACAGATTACGGTAAAACAGAATATTTCACAATCATTTCTATCCTTGAAGATTGTGAATTAACACTCGATACAACAAAATTTCAAGCAAGATACAATGATTTAGTCATTTCTAGAGAAAGTCTTACATATCATTCCAACAAACAACAATCTCTACTTGTTTATCAAATCCAAGAAGAATTCTTTGACAATCTTTTTGATTCACAAATATCAGATTGTGCCATTTTTCATGATTTATTACACGCAGCAGAAGCCAAAGGAGATCATTTATACTTCACTAAAATCGGAGAAGATGCAACGAATATACTAAAACTACTTTATTCAGAATTTGATAAACATGATATCTATCATGAAAAAATCATTCGTTTATTACTTGTAGGTTTATTAACATATTTAGACCGAAATCATTACGATACATTGATTGTTCCAAAATCCACAATGGGTAAAACCCATGAATTCGGTAAGATCATGAAATACATTGGTGATAACTATAGAGATGTCACTTTAGAATCTGTCGCAAAGAAATTTGGTTATCATCCAGATTATTTATCTTATCGTTTCAAGAAAATCACAGGAATATCTTTCTCTAAAAAATTATTATGTATTCGCATGGAAGAAGCAATCCATTTATTACTCACAACAGAAATGACAACACAACAAATCGCAGAAGCAAGTGGCTATCATGATCGTTCTCATTTCTCTAGAAACTTTAAAGAATATACTGGTCTCACACCAAAACAATACAAAATACAATTCAAAACAAAACAATAGAAAAAGGATGTCATTATGAATCGTCATAGTGAAGACATCCTTTTTTCATTCAATAAAAATTATTTTACTTTTCTTGTTTTTCTAAAATACAATAGCGCAACACTCAACAATGTCATGCTGATAAACAAGAACCAATAGAGTTCTACATGTGATGGATCAGATGTATCAACTACTTCTTTTTCAACCGCATCCTTCTTATTTTTAGAATCTGGTGTACTTGTAGGTGTTGGTGTTGAATTGATATCAGAATCATTATTTTGATCAACTACCTGAACTACCATTTCTTGGTATCCACCATATGGATCAACTTTCACCGCAACTGTTGCTTCTCCTGCGTGAATTGCTTTTAAATGATTTCCTTCCACCATAACAATAGAAGTATCTAAGGAAGCATAGCGCAAAGTTCCTCCACCAAAATATTCTTGTGAGCTATATGTGCCATTCAGTTCAAGTTCATCACCAACTTGCATTTTCGCAATCAAATTTGATTCTGAAAAATCATTACCATTCACAGTAATCTTATATGGTGTTTCTAGTTGAACAAGTGTATTCACACTACCATCAAACATCTCATTTTCTTCATCCATGACCGCAACATTTACGTTCACAGATCCATATTTGAAATAACTATCATCCACATCTAATTGAATCTCGAATTTCTGTGTTTCTCCTGGTTGTAATTCTTCTACTTGTTGTTTACCAAATGATACATATTTTCCTGATTCAAAATAATAATCATTAAAGGAAACATTGATCGTATCTGAAGTGTTTGTTGCTACATTGCCTGTATTCTTCAAAGTACCTTTCAAATAGATTGCGGTATTTGTTTGTTCTGTTTCGATATCAGAAATTTTATATTCACGATTACTTTCAAATGGCGAGAAAGTTTGACTAACAGATTTCCCAATTTTATTACCATTTGTATCATATTCAGTTGTTTTTACATTGAAACTTAATTTCGTTACATCTTTAACAATTTCTGGAATCGTATAAATAATAGATTCACCATCAGAATATTGATCAACATTGATTATTGAAGAAGGTAATATTGTATCTGTCTTATTTTCAACAGATAGTGAATATGTTGAAATGACTTGTCCATCATAGAATGGAGTTATTTCAACTTTGTATCCACTCGCAGCTATAACGCCACTATTTTTGAGTGACAGATTTAAACTTACTTGATCTTTTGCCTTTGGTAATATTCTTCCATCCTCATAATTCGTTGCATAGGTTAAATCTTCAACATTTAAAGATGGAACAATTGAGAACTCTGTAGAAATCAACTTCTTATCCGTAATTTCAGCTTCTTCATCTTTAGAAGAAAATTGATATTGAGAATTCACAACAACCAAGTTATTTTCTGAAGTTGCCGCAATGACTGGAGTTTCATTAAATGCACCTGTATCTGTCAATTGAACTCCTCCAGACCAACATACATTATCTTTCCCATTATTAATCATCGCAGTCACAAACACTTCCGCATTGAACGCATTTTCTTGGACATTATCATCACTTACATTTTGCGTATACGCTACATATAAATCACCATTGTTATCCACAAATGGTTCATAACCTGTAATTGTTGGAATATCCGAAGCAGAGAATATAGATCCATATTGAAATGAAGCTGTGTAAGTTCCAGACCCTGATGTATTATTATCCTTGAAATCAACAGTCTTTCCATCATGTTCTATTTCATATAAGAATGTCACTGCATCCTCACTGGAACTATCATCCATCGCTTTAAAGTTGATCTGTCCAGTTTGATTATTCCAGAATAAATAACAAGTATTATTATTTACCGCAAACTTAGGACTTGTTTCTCCAATTCCATTTGTCGTTGTAACTCTACCACTATAGATAAATTTATTTTCTTTGAAATCATAAATTCCAAGATACAAATGACGATCTTCACTTGTTTGTAAGTTATTATCTTCATCAACAGTAAATGCATAATATCCTTTACCATTAAATGTTGTTACATCTAAATCATAAATGATTGGATCTTGATGTTCGGAAGTAGATAGTGGAACAAAGCTTTGTCCATTCATCTTATCTGTAAATTCAGAAATGGATTGTACTTGTTGTTTAATACCATCTTTGTCCACTTGTTTCCAAGTATTATCCGCAGAATCATACAACATGAACGCTAATGTAGCACCATTTAATGTCGGATTAACAGATGTCATAAAGTTATCTGTAACATCAGACTTATAGTAATACACTAACATCTTCCCACTTTGTGAATCATAAGTAATCATTGGTGTAGAATTAAAATATTCATCACTCGTAATTCTTGTTTTATTAGATGTTTGTAATGTATTTGTATCAATGTCAATCGTATAAATATCTTGTGCTTTAAGATAGTTCTTTTGTAAATCGTTATATTCTTCTTCGCTCAAAGCATCGATTTCTTCTTTTGTTTTTTGATACTCTGTATTTACTTCATTTGCTTCATGAGACATCCATGTAACAGTGATTTTATTTTCTCCAGTTTTACATACAGAAGGATATAAATCTGCTGTACCATCGCCATCAATAACAACTGGTTTCGACCACTTTTTAGAATCTCCATCATAAATTGAATATTGTAAAACAGTTTGTTCCAATGGATATGTATTATTCTCTCTAGAATCTACAAACACCATCATAATTCTATTATTACCAATATCAATTAATTGTTGATAATTATTATCATATCCATTTTCACTTAATGTCGTAGAAACTGGTGTACCCCAAGAAGCTCTAAAACTCGTTTCATCACCAAGCCATTCAGAAGTTTCTGAAACTTCTTTTACTTCTGTATCTTCATTGGAAAGACTTGTTAATACAGTACCTTCTTGTGCATTTTTAACATCATTTTCCACATCTTCAAAATAGCCTAAATCTACATTCCAAGAATTAATAGGTACAGAAACAATTGGCATACTGAAGAAAACTGCATCAGCCCATAATTTCAAATAGAATTTATGCGTATAACCTAGTTCACGATAATTCGGATGTGTTTTTGTTATGGTTGGTGTCCATATTAAATTTGGATAATAATTGATTCCACCTCTTACACCAATTGTTCCACAAACACCTGCACCTACATATAAACTCATGTATGCATATGCACGCAATCTAAAATCAAAGAATTCTTCATCAATTGCGTTGTTATTTAACATTTGGTCATACGTTAATTCTGTAGCGTATTGTTTTCGCATGCCTAGCTCTAACAAAATACCCGCAGAAACATCGCCACCAATATAAACAGGCACATACCCAATTAACATGTAGAAGGCTTTTCTTACATTGAGAGAACCACCTACAAATGCTCCACCACCTGCACAACTCAATACTTTTCTAACATTTGCTTCTTGTGCATCATCTTGTACAAACGTATATTTAAAATCAATATAGAAACCTATAAATGGTTTAGCTTGAATCACTGTTGGCGCAAAGAAAGTACTCTTTTGATTTACTGTAGCACTGCTTTCCCTTATTGTTGTTGCCATATCATCAAAAGAACTTTTAAAATTTTCTTTTGTGATAACTTCACCCGTGTCACTTACATACCCTTGTTGTGTGATATTATTTCCAAATTCTTTAGGAATAACACCAATAGAGAAACGCATACCCCCATCTTCTAGTTTAGCCATTGAAAAATGTAGATATTTCAAGTTTATGTCCATATTGATTCTTCCAATATATGGAAGATCTGCAACTTCAATATTTGGTTGATACACTAAGTTTTGTTCAGCCGGTTGTACATAATCATTTTGAGAAAATACATATCCAGTATTCACTGCACTATAAACCGTTTCTTTTAAAAATGTCTTTTCCGCATAATTACCATCAAGATCATACACGCCACCCTTACCAACGATTCGATCTGTTGTAACTTTTGCGAAAATCATATCACTAGGTTGATACTTCATGCTTTCTCCAGCATTAAAGACATAGTTTAAACTCCAAGTATTAGAATCAGACTCACTTTGAGTACCAGCTCCTAGATAGAATTTTTCTTCATGAGATGTTCCATCATACACATAAAAATCAACACCTTTTACTTTTTCAACATGCTCATTTCCTTCAGAATCAGTATATGTAGCTCCATCATTTGAAATATATGCATTCAAGATAACTTCTGTATCATCAATAACGACTTCATTTGTACTAACTGTTTCTGTTCCAGAAATACGTTTTGCGACAAAAGATGAAATGTATGGAACCGATGTATTATAAGAAGAAATCACTAAATCATTTAATTTAATTTCCTGGCAAGATTCTCCGTCTGCTTCAATACTTGATTCATTTGAACCATCAACCAAAATACTACTATATTCTGTTTTGCCAGAATAATTGATTTTGTACTGTACTCTATATCCTTGAATTGTTTGAATAGGTCCTACGACAACATCTCCATTATCATCTGTAATATTTGTTTGTTTCTCATTGTAACCAGTAGATAAAACAACACCACTCGCCTTAGACCATCCAACTTTTGTTTCAGAATTCCCAATACGAGCTTCACTATAACTAATATTAGCACTCATTGCATACTTTGTTTCATCAGCCTTTTGTAAAGTCAAATTAACAACTGTACTATCCCCTGCAATATTTCCTTGTAGCGCAAATGAATTCTGTGCATATTGATCCTTACTTGTATCAACTGACCATACTGGAACATAACTACTGTCCTTAGTGTCTGCATATAATTCATAGTAATGATTCGCAATAAAATGATTTTTATCCGCAATGTTATAAACAACATATTCATCATCTTCTGTTACTTTTGGATAATCTAAAACTGTTTTTAACTTTGCATCACCTTTTCCAGATGCATATGTTTTAAATTGATCGATTTCATTCTTTTTAACGCGAACAACTAAGCTTGAATTAATTCCAACAAAATTAGGTTTGATTTCTAGTTTTGTTTCATTCAGATAACGTTCACCATAACCATTCGAACCATCATTAAAACTTTGATCTCTTGCAGTATTTTGAGAAGGTTTGATTGTAATGGAATTCTGTTTATATACACCCTTATATTCATCATTGATGTATTGTTTTAATAAAACATAATCTCCTCGATGATAATGATATGTAATCGTATTTCCATCTTTAATAGCTTCTTGTTGACAATGTAACGCTTCTACATAACCTCTTTTATCGCTATTATCAATCGTTACTTCTAAATCTTTATAACCTAAAATTGGTTTAATGGAGAAAGAACCAGAAAGACCTTTCTTATTTGTTTCTTTATATGTTACATAATCATCATTTTCATATAAAAAATCATTATTTAATTGAATACTATAAGAGTCTGTGTTCTCAGATAGATCATCTACAAGTATTTTTTCTTCTCCATCTGCATTTACAATCGCTATGCCTTTTAAATAAATAGGATTATAATCTTTATTCTTCAATTCTACTGTTATAGAATCACCAGAATACAATGTACTAACACCACTTGCATTCGCATTGTTCAAATAAGTTTCACTAATATTTCTTAATTCTGCGATTTTATCAGAAGATTTCAATGTACCATCTGAATCAACAAACTTTAAAGGATCTGCTTGTAATAAAGAAACATCAAAAGCACGTAAAATTGGTCTTACAGAATATACTTTTGTTGTTGCGCCAAATCCAATCCATTTAAATGCACCAAAAGAATATGAATACATTGACCTTTGATTTGAATAGATTGCGGTAGTTTTACGATTCCATCTTTCATCATAAGTAATCCAATCATAACTATCATAAGTATTATTATTGTTAAAACCAACATATGTACCATTCCATGATGGCTTAGATGATGTTTTCTCCCAATCCACAACAATACCATCATAATCATATCGTGGAAGGTTATCATGTGCATCGCTGGAGGAATTAAATCCATCAATACGTGCTTGTGCAATCACACTCGAGTGGCCATCCACTTCATGATATCTTGCATTTCCACCTGCTTCTACATGCAATTCCAAATGATCATCAACCATTCTTGAATATGATAATGCACTACTATAATCAACATTCACAACATGTGGAAATGATATTTCATCTCCAACGCGAACTTGTCCTTGATTATCTGTAGATATCGTATCAATTTTAGATGGTGCTACATCATTCATAGATGCCAATGATATTGCTTCTTCCGAATTTAAAGCATTATCTTCGAATAAATAACTTGCATCATCTTGAGAAATCACTGCAGTTGCATTTCCCAATCCAATTTCACAATTTACAGGATTATCAATTGTCAGATTGAAATCAGCAGTCTCATCTTCTAAATAATCACTACGAATGGGAATATTTACAGTTCTTTCTGATAACCCATATAAAAAGCTTACCGTTGCATTTACTTTAGAATAATCTTCACCACTCGTCGCGCTACCATTACTTGTTGTCAAGTTAACAGTTGCCATGTCACTAATAGAACCTTCGCGTACAAGCTTTACTTTAATATATCCTTCTTCTGGGTAATATGTTGATTCACTAAAGCTTACCGTAGAAGGAACGCCTTCTTCATCATCTATGATCTTTGCTTGAAAACCACTTAAGTCACTAATTGTTGTATCATCATCTCCAGCTGAAAGATTGGCAGTAAAGAAGCGATCACCATCACTAATAGAATTATCTTTTAGTTTGAATTCAATATATTTTTCTGTTTCTCCTTCAGAAAAATCCAAATCAACATAAACAGAGTTCAATTCTTCTGATAATTCATCCACAATTTTTTCATTGGCAGTTTGCGACATCAAAACTTCATTCAATTGTTCTTCAATAGAAGTGTTACCTGTTTCCATCGCAACTTTATCAGAAGCTAATCCTGTTGCTTCACTTCTTGCTTTCGCTAGTTCACTTGTTTGTAATGAATCATCGATTTCTTCTGTTTTTTCTGTTTCTTCAACATCATTTATAGTACCAGTGCTTGTTGTATCAATATCAAAAACATCATAAAAACTATTTACAACGTTATCTAATTGTTCATTTTCTTCATCAGATAAATTTTCATAATTTTCTACAATTTGTTCAGCATCTACTGTAGAACTTGCGTTTGGATCAGCAGCATTTGGATTTTCACCACTCACAACTGCATCTGAACTATCCGTTACTTCCATGTCTTCTGCTTGTGATATCACTTCTGCTACAGAAAGACTTTCTTTTGTATTTTCAACTTTTTCTTTTGATTGATAAACTGCAATTTTATAATCCGTGCCATACTTCGCACTATAATCTGTGAAAGTGACTTTTACTTTAGCTTCTCCTTCACCATTCCCTTTTCTAGCAACTTTCAATAAATAACCATGTGTTGCATTTTCTGGAAATTCAGCACTTTGACTTCCAAAATAAAAATCACCATCTTCTAGATAGTCTTCAATTCCATCTTCCACATTCAAATATTCCGGTTCTTCATCAGCATTTACTTGAATAGGAAATACACCTATCGCAATTGTAAACGCAATGAAAAAACTTAACCCTCTTTTTAACATACAATTCCCTTCTATACATACAGTGTATAATCACTTTTATTTTACCATTTTTCACTAGCGTGAGTCATTCAAAAAAAATGACCTCATATGAGGTCACTTCATTACTTTTTCATCGCTAATTGTGTTGTTGAATAATGTTGAATTGGTTTCCATGTTACATCTGTAAACATTGCTTGTATTGTAATTGGAATATACGTCAACATGTACATTGGAAACATTGGTAAATACTTTAACTTTTCACTTGTCTTAGCAGGAATATTTTTCCATTCAGAAATGACCGTTAAAGCCGCCAATGCCATCATACTGATCCACATCATCAATAATGTATTTGTTAAGAAATAAATCATTTCTTGTCTTAATACCAATGAGATATAGTAAGGCATAAAAGATGCCGCAAGTAATATCCATAGTGCCATTGCCACCATAACGACCGTTAATAATGTACAAGGTAAACATGTCATTAAAATATCATAGTAAGCTAAACGATTTCCTTTTTCAAAAATCATTCCTTTTGTTAGATCACCTAAATATTTTCCATCAATCTGATAGAAACCCTTTGCCCATCTTAATCTTTGATTCCATGATTGTTTCATTGTAGAAGGTTGTTCATCATATAAGACTGCAGAATCAACATAACCTATCTTTTTCTTTTGAATCGTTGAAGAAACAGAAAATTGAATGTCTTCTGTTAAGAAATAATAAGGCCATCCTTGATTCTCTTCCATCAATTTAGAAGAAACAACAAATCCTGTACCAGATATCATACATTGTGCACCAATCATGTCTCTAACATAATTTAAATGTCTTGCCTCATGAAGGAACCAAGTAGAATAAGCTGCACTTAACCAGTTTGTTCCAAAGTTTTTCGAATTACGATATGTTGTTAACGCATCATACTTTCCAGTAGCGAATTTCTTATTCACTTCTTTCAAGAAAGATGAATCAATGATATTATCCGCATCAAATACAACAAATGCATCATAATAATCACTACCCTTTAATCCACAAACTTTTGTATATAGATAATTCAACGCATAACCTTTTCCAACTTCTTCTTTGTTGAACCGCTCATAAACAGTTGCGCCATATTCTCTAGCGATAGACGCTGTAGAATCTGTACAATTATCCGCAACAACATAAACATCATAATATTCTTTTGGATAATCCATTTGATGAATACTTGTTAATAATTCACCTATGACTTCCTGTTCATTTCTAGCACTTACAAATATCGCAAAACGATTTCTAATATTTGTATCATCTAGTTTTTTTACTTTTCTTTTTATCATAGATATCACAATATATACAATTTGATATGCATACATCACTGTTAATACTGTGATAACAATGTTTGTAAATGAATGAAATAGATCGAGAATACTCATATCTCCCTCCAAAATCCTTGTATAATATACGCATATTCACACTTGAATTCAAGCAAATCTATCTGAATCTTTCACAAAACTTTCTTTCTTAAGAAATTATAGAAGCGTTTTCTTATGGTATAATACATCAACTTATGAAATGGTTTTTACAAGCTTTACCAGATATATTACTTTTATTAGTAATTTATATAAAAATATTATTACCAAAATGGAAACAACTTTCTTCATCGGATGAAATATTGCATACATTACTATATATTTACATATGTATTGTGTTAGGGTGGACAATCATGCCTATACTCATTCATTTACCATATGCATTTGATGGTGTTTATGATAACTGTAATTTCATTCCTTTTTCTGATTGGATCTATGGTTATGGAAATTATAAAAGAGAAACATTATACAATCTTTTATTGTTTGTTCCATTTGGTTTTCTTGCGCAAATCACATTAAAAAGACCATACAAGATTACTTTGTTGTATGGTGCTTTGTTTTCATTAACAATAGAAATATCTCAATTATTATTCACTACAAATAGAGTATGTGATATTACCGATCTCATCAATAACACATTAGGTGCTCTTGTAGGAATATTCATTTATATCATATTGAAAGTTAATTAATTTATTTCTTTTCAAAAGACATCGTTTCCCCATCTGTTCCAGGAAAAGTTACTTTCATCACTTTCTTTGTGATTTTATAAGAAACGGATTGTTCACCAATTGTGATAATACCATTTCCATATGTACAAGCTTTTTCTTCATCATCTGATACCATTATACATGTACCATCCTCTTTTAATTCGAAGTAAGTATCTTCATCTAATCCGCCACTATAAGATTGATAATAATATTTGCCTGTGATGCCATTTGAGGAACAGCCTACCAATAACATGGTTAAAATAACACTATACGTTAATTGTTTTTTCATGATGCGATTATACTACCTCCAATAAATTCACGAATAATCGAATTATTTGTAATACATGAATCATCTTGAATCGGAACAAAGAAGTCTAAGAATCTTAATAATCTTTGTGCTTCTGCATATTGTGGTGATTCATATGTGATTTCTTTTAATAATGGTTCTGCGTATTTCTTTAACACAGCTAGTTCATAAATACATTGACTGTTAAAAAATACATCTGCTTCTCCATTATAAGGGAAAATGTTCTTTTCTTCACCCTTTCTAACAGAAGACCATGATGAAATCGTTTCTGCAGCACTTACATTTCTTGTACGATGATCACGAACAAGTCTCCTTAACATTCTTGCATCTGTATTTGGAATACGATGATAACGATCAATTGTTAATTGTGTTAATGGGCTAATATAGATTTTAAATTTTTCATCTTCTGGAATTCCTTTTGTTAATTCTGGATTTAAACCATGAATTCCTTCAATTACAATGATTTGATCATCACTTAAAGTTGTTACCCTTTTCCCAAACTCCTTTTCTCCCTTAATAAAATTATATTCCGGAAGATCTACAGTTACATGTGACAACAAATGATTCATTTGTTTTGTAAATAATTCAACATCTACAGCTGATAAAGACTCAAAATCTTTTGTGCCATCTGCTTGTAAAGGAAGATCATTACGATTAATAAAATAATCATCTGTTCCTAAATACAATGGTTTTACACCAATAACTCTTAATTGAATACACAATCTTTTCGCAAATGAAGTTTTTCCTGAAGAAGATGGTCCCGCAATCAATACGATTCTTTTTTTCTTTTCTTGAATGTTTCTCGCAATATCCGCAATCTTCTTTTCATGGAGTGCTTCACTTAATAAGATCATCTCTTTATACTCATGATTTAAAATTTTTCTATTTAAAGTGCTCACTTCATTTACACACATCAAGTTTTCCCAATTTTTCTCTTCTGAAAAAGCTTCATACAATAAGTTCTGTTCCATAAATGGTGGAACATGTAATGGGTCTGAACCTTGTGGAAATTGTAGAATGATACCTCTTCTATATTCATGTAAATCAAATAAGTTCAAATACTTTGTACTTGGTAATAAATATTGATAAAACAAATGTTGTGTATCATCTAATGTCGCAATTGTAACTTCTTGAATATCATATGCACTCTTTACAATATCACTTTCATAAGGAAAACAACCATTCTTAGAAAATAGATGTAAGATTTCATCTCTATTTTTCTTAACTTGTAGAATTGGTAAATTCACTTCAACAAGTTTGTTCATCCTTTCTTTTACTTTTTCAATCAATTCACTTTTAGATAACTTTGTATGATGTATCGTCGTAAATACACCTTTGGAAATAGAATTTGCCATATGTACTGTTGTATCATCACCAGAAATATCTTTTATCGCTTTCAAATACAACAATGTTACTGACATTTGATAACTCATCTTCGCATATGGATTACGAAGATCATATAACTCTACAGTTGAATCATCATAAATCTTCGTATTTAATCTTTCATAACGATGATTGATCTTACATGCATAAATCGGATAAGCAAAAGAAAGGTGCTTCATAACCTCTTCACAAGTCACACCTTTCTTATATTCTTTTTGAATTGTTTGTCCATCTGGACATTGAATGATTAATTTCATACAAACACCTACTTAAAGGCAACTGTATTTTTACGTACATGTTTTTGTTGTGTTTCTTTTTCACCTTCTGGTAAAAGTCTCATCATCGCAAGTTGACTATTAAATGGAACGTCACCAATCTGCTTCTTACAATATCTTCCCGTTTCACTAATATATCTTGCCTTCGTATTATCTTTCAAAGCTATATCAAGATATTGATGCACTTTTTCTTTGACAGAATCATCTAAGATAGGACAAGCAACTTCTACTCTACGTTCCGTATTTCTCGTCATGAAGTCTGCAGATGAGATATACATCTTTTCAGAATCGCCTTTTCCAAAGATATAAATTCTAGAATGTTCTAAGTATCTACCAACAATGGAAGTAATATGAATATTTTCTGTTTTCCCTTCAATACCAGGAATGATACAAGAAATACCTCTCACAATTAAATTTACATTTACGCCTGCACAGGATGCCTGATGTAATTTTACTATGATTTCTTCATCAGTGATAGAGTTTAATTTACAAGTTATTACACCTTCACTACCTTTTTGGATTTCTTGGTCAATCAAATCTAACAAAGTACTCTTTAATGAAATCGGCGCAACAAGTAATGTATTATATTTTCCATCTAATTTTCCAATTGCCATATTTGAGAAAAAGGAAACAACATCTTTAATAATGGATGGACGTGCAGTCATATACGCAAGATCAGTATAAGATTTCGCAGTATTTTCATTAAAGTTACCTGTTGCGATAAGTGCGACATATTGTGGTTTTGAAGATATTACTTTTGTAATCAAACAAACTTTAGAATGTACTTTATATTTTTCAAAACCATAAATAACATTACATCCTGCATCTTCTAACTTTTCAGAATAGTCGATATTATTTTGTTCATCAAAACGCGCTTTTAGCTCAATCAAAACATCTACTTCTTTTCCATTTTCTGCAGCTTGACATAAATAATCCACTAAACGTGCCCTTGAAGCCAAACGATAGATCGTAATCTTAATAGATACTGTTTTTGGATCATTTGCGGCTTCTTTCACAAGTTGTAAAAATGGTTCCATAGATTCATATGGATAATGTAATAAAACATCTTTCTTTTGAATTTGATTAAAAATAGATTGTTTGTAGTTTAAATCTGCTGATAATTTTGGTGTATATGGTTGATATGTATTCTTTTGTTTTACATCTTCATCTAAAAGATTTTCTAAACCAAATACATATTTCATATTCATTGGCACTTCACATACAAATAGTTCTCTTCTAGTGATCTTTAAATGATTCAATAAATATTGACGGAATGTATTCGATAGTTTCTTTGATGTCGTTAACATTGTAACGTTCATCTTTCTTCTTTCTTTCAATACCTTTTCCATCTTTTTACGATAATCTAAAATATCTTCAAATGCTTCATCATCTGCATCTACATAGGCACTTCTTGCGACTGTTAGCTTTAAAACTTCATTCACCGTACAATCTGAAAAGATAGTTGGAATTTGCCAAGATAATACATCTTCTGTATGTACATAACGAAATTTCTTCTTATGTGGTAAAACTATGATTTGTGGCAATGATTGTGGAACCGCAACAAAACAATAACTTGTTTTTCCTTTCTTTTTCATACTTGCGGCAATATATGTAATATGATTTTGTAAGTTTGGAAATGGATGGTGTGTATCAACAATTTGTGGATTTACTAATGGCGCTACTTTTGTCTTATAATATTTCTTCAAAAATTTGATTTCATCTTTTGTACAAGCATCAATTGAAACATCTTCAATACCAACTCTGGCTAATTTTTTTGTGACATCCGCGTAAATACGATCTCTTTTTTTACAACCTCTTTTTGCGGCAGGATAGATTGCTTCCATTTGTTCTGCTGGTGTTAAACCAGATTTATTATCCACTTTGGCAATCTTTGCGCTTTTCATATCCCACAAAGATCCAACACGCACACGGAAAAACTCTTCCAAATTTGAAGAATAAAAATAAACTGACTTCATTCTTTCTAATAATGGAACAGATTCATCTTTCGCTTCATTTAAAACACGATCATTAAAACGTAACCATGATAATTCTCTATTACACGTATAACCCTCTTTATAAATATTCTTTTGCATATTCTCACCCCTCGTACGCATACACATATATCAATACACCATCTTTGTTAATTTCTTGTAAAAAGCCTGTATTTTCGAGCACTTTTTTTGATGCAATATTTGTTTCATCTACCTTTGCATAGATTTTTTTAATCTTTTTTGTTTGATATTCTTTACATAATAATCTTAATCCCTTACACATATATCCTTGTTGCCTATATGCTTGTTTGATGCGATAACCAATTTCATAAATTCCTTCTTCTTTTTGATAAAGTTGTATGATTCCAACTAGTACATCTTTATATATTCCATACGTGATGTTTTTCATTAATTGTTGATATAAGTTTTGTGCTTGTGACATAGACAAAGTATAAGAATATAAATCCATTAAATTCGGAATATCTTCTTGTTTTAAAATATGAATCGATATATCTTTAATATGTTTTACTGGCATGTCTATTAAATGCTTATATTATACCGCTTGGAGAAGAAATCTATGAAAAGAATTATCACAATGCAAGACATTTCATGTATCGGAAAATGTTCCTTAACTGTTGCCTTACCTATCTTATCCGCAATGGGTATTGAAACCGCAATACTACCAACCGCAATTCTTTCTACACATACAATGTTTAAAGGATTTACATTTCATGACCTCACAAATGAAATCCAACCAATTCTTGATCACTGGAAAAAAGAACAATTCCATTTTGATGCGATATACACAGGATATTTAGGTTCCTTTGAACAACTTAATATTGCTAAGAATATGATTGAACAAAAAGAAGAAAATACAATTGTTGTAATCGATCCATGTATGGCAGACTCTGGTAAACTATATACTGGTTTCACAAATGAATTTGTACAAGGAATGAAAGAATATTGTTCTAACGCAAATATCATTTGTCCTAATATCACAGAAGCATGTCTACTACTAGAACAACCATATCTAGAAACCTATACAGAACAACAAATTCAATCCATGTTGAAACAATTGTGTTTGTTAGGAAGCAATACTGCTATCATCACAGGTATTTCATTTGATGAAAATACAATTGGTGCTTATGCTTATGATTCCACAAAGGATGAATATTATTTTTATAAAACAAAAAAAGAACCCGTTTCCTTTCATGGAACAGGAGATATTTGGGCCTCAACCTTTACAGGTGCATTAATTAATGGTAAAAATATAAACGATGCAATTGTGATTGCGTGTGAATATGTTAGAGAATGTATTCATGTAACACTACAAGAAGAAAATCACAATATTTATGGAACTAATTTTGAACAAGCAATTCCATATCTCATTCAATTATTAAAGGAAAAACAAAAATGACAGAATCAGAAAAAATGAAAGCTCAACAATGGTATGATGCAAACTTTGATGAAGAACTCGTTACACAACGATTACTCGCAGAAGATTTGTGTTTTGAATTAAACAATACAAGACCAAAAGAAGTAGAAAAAAGAAATGAAATCTTAGAAAAACTATTACCACAAATGGAAGAAAACTGTACAGTATTATCACCATTCATAGCGGATTATGGTTGTTATTCTAAAATTGGACATGACTCATTCATCAACCATAACGCATACCTCATGGATGGAGGTACGATTACAATTGGACATCATTGTTTTATTGGACCAAGTTGTGGGATGTATACCGCAATTCACCCAACCATTGCGGAAGAAAGAAATCAAGGCTTAGAACGTGCTTTACCAATTGTGATTGGAGATAATTGTTGGATTGGCGCAAATGTAACGATATTACCAGGCGTAACCATCGGTTCAAACACAATCATTGGTGCTGGAAGTGTCGTAACAAAGGATATTCCTAGCAACGTTATCGCTGTAGGCAATCCATGTAAAGTATTAAGACAAATCACAGAAAAAGACAAAATACAAAATATTGAATAAATTTTAAGGATTTCCAGAAAACTTTGTGAATAGTATTATGGAGGTCCTTTTTATGAAAGATAAATTTTTCCC
>CAVLCI010000022.1:0-22534 GCA_963661415.1 Bifidobacteriaceae bacterium
CTCCAATCATGATAGAAGAAACTACTAAAGATATCGCAACAAACGCAATCAATACATATGAAATCACATTTACAATATTTGTAACAGAAGACATCAATGTTCCAACAATATCTGTATAAGTAATTACTTTACTTTCATCAGTCTTCTTTACTTCTTCATTGTAGTTATCTAATATTGTTTTAATTTCTGTTTTTGCTTCAAAGTCATTTGGATAAATAATGATTTCATTTGGATCATCCATATCTGCATAACCTAATGTACTCAAATTATTTTCTAATGTAGAAGATGTGCTACTCATCATTGATATGATGGCATTTTGTAATTCATCAGCATCAATATTCATTTGAAATGCATTTTGGAATACACTTGCATCAATACTCAAAGCATTTGGTATTTGTTTTAACATATCTATCATTGCTTGATTAATAGAATCTGTAATTACGTTCATAATCGAAGCTGTTTGTACATTCACCATATTTGAAGCTGATTGATACAGCGCATCCGTATCAACAAATACAGATACGACATTTGAAAGAGTTTGTTGACCTTCTGTTGTATTCAAATAATCCGCAAAGGATCTAGATAAAGAATCTGTATCTAATGAACCACCACTCTCTAAATATCCTGCAACTAAATTTTTCGCAACTTGATTGAGATCATCATCCGTTATCACTAGTTCAACACTTTGATAAGCTTTATAAACCGTATCATAAATACGATCTTTTGCTTCTTGTGCATTTAAATAATCTGTTATAGATTCTCTATTTTCAGAAAGAATCGTTGCATATAAATTTTGTAATGCATTTGTAATTGCATCTGAAACCAATTGACTATTCGTTTCATTCTTTGAAATCGAAGATAATGATTGTACTAATATTTGTTCTGCAGAACCAGATGTTAAATATTCTTCTAAAGATTTAGATGGATCATTATCTTGTGTTTCTAAATATTTTTGATATGTTTGTAACAATTGTACAAATGCTTTTTGTGCATCTTCTTCAGAAATTTGTTTTAAAGAAGAAGTAATTAATTGATTGATTTGTGTATCAGATATCGATACATTGTTCATTAATGTATTTGTATTTAAATACTTAGAAAAATCAACATTGATCTTAGAAGTATCCATTTTAAATGCGTTCGCTAATGCCGATTCATCAATTGTAAATAAATTATTTGTGTCAAATGAAGAAGTTTTATCTTCACCAAATGCTTTACCAGTAAAGATGTTAATATCTTCATGATTTAATTGTTCTTGTACGATATCTGATTGTTTTGCGTATTCAATGACATGTTCAACCAAATCACTAGAATAACTAATACCAGCTGTTAACATTGCCGCATTACTATCTTCTTTTGGTTGTACAACACCAACGATCTTGATATCTTCTCCTTGATCAACAAGTTCTTTCATAAAAGAATTATCGTTTTCTTTTGAAGAATATATACCTAAAGATTCATCATATTGATATGTATCACATGCATTGATTAATTTTAGTGTAATTCCAATAAAATCATCATATGAATAATCTTTTGTAGATGTTTTAACATCTGAACTTTCTTCATTTTGAAAACTCTCTATGATTTTTTGTAACTCTGTATAATCTTTCAGCCCTAGAGAATATAAAGTCATATCTGTTACAGAACCATCACTGGATAATACAACAATTGCTTCATTGTATGCTTCGGGCCATCTTCCACTCTTCACATCATAATTTTCTTTATAAAGTGTTTCATTATCTGGTAATGCACTAAAATTATTCATTGAAAAAGAAGAAGTATAAGCGGAAGAAGTTGGAGCGATACCAGAATTTGTTAATAATGTATTTGGGTTAACTTGTTTGATACCATCAGTTGTATCAGATAAATAGATTTGTGGTTCTACATCATATTCATATTCAATAGATCTTGCATAATCTTCAATATAACTTTCTCCTGAATCAATATATTTTTTTAAAGAAGCAAGATCATTTTGTGAAACACCACCAAACATATTTGTTACTACATCTCTTTCTTTTACTTCAGCACTTGAATCAGTATCTTCTTGAGAAGTTGTTGGCATCATACTTGTTAAAGAAAATGTTGATTTGGTAATTTCCAAAGGATATTCAGACAATGTTTCTTGTTCTGTATTTTGAATATAAGTATTCACACCATTGGATAAAGATAATATTAACGCAATCCCAATGATTCCGATTGAACCCGCAAAAGAAACCAATGTCGTTCTTGTCTTTTTCGTTAACAAATTATTCAATGATAACGATAACGCTGTCAAAAAAGACATAGAAGATTTTCCTAGATTTTGATGTACAGGTTCTTGTTCTCTATCTTCGATATACAATGGATTTGTATCCGAAATAATATGTCCATCTTTTACTCTAACAATTCTATTTGCGTATTGTTCTGCTAGTTCAGGATTATGTGTAACCATAACGACCAAACGGTCTTTTGCAACTTCTTTTAAAAGATCCATAACTTGGATAGAAGTTTCAGAATCCAATGCACCAGTAGGTTCATCAGCAAGTAAAATATCTGGATCATTCACCAATGCTCTTGCCAAGGCAACTCTTTGCATTTGACCGCCAGACATTTGATTAGGTTTTTTATGAATTTGTTCTCCTAAACCAACCTTTTCTAAAGCTTCAATTGCACGTTGTTTTCTTTCACTTCCAGATATTCCAGAAATCGTTAACGCAAGTTCAACATTTGCTAAAACGGTTTGATGCGGAATCAAGTTATACGATTGAAATACAAATCCAATCGTATGATTTCGATAAGAATCCCAATCACGATCTTTATATTTTTTCGTTGAAATTCCATTGATGATCAAATCTCCACTATCATATCGATCTAATCCACCAATTATATTTAATAATGTTGTTTTACCAGAACCACTTGGTCCTAATATCGCAACAAATTCATTGTCTCTTAAATTCAAAGACACATGATCCAAAGCTTTTTGAATCAAACTACCTGTTTTATACTCTTTTGATATCTCTTTAATTTGTAACATGTAATTATCTTATCTATTATTTCTAAAAAAGCGAATGGTTTTATTATACAATCACAATCAAATGACAATCGTTTTTTATCTTATTTTATGAACAATGAAACTCAAATATTATTTTTGGAACAAAATTCCGCAATAATCAATAACAATCTATTACAAACTGCTATAAAATTAGTTCCATCAGGGTAGTCTTTCCCTGAAAAAGAAGGTAGAAATCATGAAAGAAAACATCAAAGTATTTGTTGCGGATGTAGATGGTACATTGCGCTCTAGAAAACGTAGAGTTCCAGGCCCTCTGACACTAAGTGCATTTGAAGAAATGCACAGACAAGGTTACATCTTAGGACTAGCGAGTGGAAGACCACTTTGGCAAAGCTTAAAAGATCACTATAAAGAATGGAAACTTTCTTTTCAATTTGATTTTTTGATTGGATTGAATGGTGGAGAAATTTGGACAAAAGATGACAATCAAACAAAAACATATTCTCCTTTAACTTGTGAACAGTTGAAAAATATCGTTACAACATTCTCTAAGATACAAGGAACAAATCCATTTATCTACAGAAATAACGGAGAATTATCTAGATATATTGATGATGAAATCATACAAAGTGGATTACGTCATTCTTGTCCTGTAGCAGCTTGTAATAGTGATGCTGATTTATATGCGCAAGAAACTGGAAAAATTTTATATCGTTGTGAAAATGAAGAAATCGCAATGAAACTTGAACATTTAGGAAAAGAAAAATTCTCTCCTGAAATTGCATGTTTTCGAACAAGTCCTATTCTAGTAGAACTACAAAATGCTTCCATTTCTAAAGGAAGCGGAATTATTACTTATTGTAGTACACATGATATTGATTTGCAGAATGTCATTGCTTTTGGAGATGCAGAAAACGATGTAGCGATGTTAAAAGCAGTCGGTCATTCCGTAGCTTTATTAGATGGTATGGATGCCGCAAAACAAGTCGCAACTGACATCACAAAATATGAAGCGGATGATGATGGTGTAGGTCATTATTTGTGGGATAACATCATTAAAAAATAAGCGAATAAAAAGACATACAAGATTTTCCATCAATGTATGTCTTTTTACTTTTATAATAAATCTGCTAGATCGTAAATTAATTGTTCTGTCTTTTCCCAACCAAGACATGGATCTGTAATAGATTTTCCATATACTGTCTCTTCTGGTTTTTGATTTCCATCCACAAGATAACTTTCAATCATCAATCCTTTTACCAATTTACGAATATCATTGGAACAACTCATAGAATGTACAACATCTTTTGAAATACGAATTTGTTCTTCAAACTTTTTACCTGAATTATTATGATTACAATCTACAATTACTGCAGGATTCTTCAAATCAAATTGATGATATAAAGAACGTACTTCCATTAAATCTTCATAATGATAGTTTGAATGTGAGTGATTGAAACGATCAACATAACCTCTCATAATGACATGAGATAATGGATTTCCAGTTGTTTCTACTTCCCAACCACGATATACAAACTTTTGTTTTACCTGTGAAGCCGCGATAGAATTCATCATAACACTCAAATCACCACCTGTAGGATTCTTCATTCCACATGGAATATCGATTCCACTAGCAACAATACGATGTAATTGGTCTTCTACACTTCTTGCCCCTACTGCTACATAAGCTAAAACATCATTTAAATATGCGTAGTTATCTGGATATAACATTTCATCTGCACATGTAAAGCCTGTTTCTCTAATAACATCCGCATGTAATTGACGAATCGCAATGATTCCCTTCAACATATCTTCACTTTTATGTGGATCTGGTTGATGGAACATTCCCTTGTATCCTGTTCCTTTTGTACGTGGTTTATTTGTATAAACACGAGGAATCATATAAATCTTATCTTTTACTTTTTCCTGTACTTCAGCAAGTTTATGCATATATTCTAATACGGCATCTTCTCGATCCGCAGAACATGGTCCAATAATCAACAAGAAACGATCATCTTCTCCCGTAAAGATTTTAGCGATTTCTTCGTCTCTTCTTTTTTTTGTATCAATGATTTCTTGATCTAAAGGAAAAGCTTCTTTTAATTCTGTTGGTTTTGGTAATTTTCTAATATATTTCATGTTTTTATTCATGGTTATTCTCCTACTGTAATATTTTTTATTAGTTTTTTTAAATGATTCAATGATGATTGTTTATTCGATGCATAATCTAGATAAACTATTTGATTTCCAGCAAGTGTTAAATACATATGATACGGTTTTTCACTTGTTTGAGAACCACTTACTTTCCAATCACCGATAGTTTCTGTATCAATCATTAAATCAGCTTCCTCAAATGATTCCATTTGAATTGTTACTGTACCTTGATCATCTTGTAGAATGATTCTATCTGCATCTTTATCATATTTGACTAAACTCCAATCATCTGTAAGTTTAACCTTTAAGTTTAACGTTGTGACGGTTTCTTTTGTTTGTGTAGATTTATACATTCCTTTGATAAATCCACCAATAAAGAGTATAACGATCACAACGAGCATAAATCGTTTTGAATTTTGATTCCCGTAATGCATATTGCTATCCACCTATAAAAAACATGTTTATTTTATCACAAATACAAAATAGTCCTAATGAAAACAGAAAAAAAATAGCACAATTAGTGCTATTTTTTGTAATTAAATTTAAATACTGCACATCCATATGCATGTAACGGATAGGAAACATGATATGGTTTGCCATCACACTCGCCTTTTTTCGCAGTGAATGATTTTCTGCCTTCCACAAGTCCATTTTCATCTAAAATAAGAGAATATGTACCACTATTAGGAACACCAACCATATAATCATTTCTTTCTACAGGTGTAAAGTTAATAACAAATAATAATGCATTCTTTCCAGTTGTATCTTTTCTAACAAAGGAGAAAATACTTCTTTCATTATCATCTGCATTGATCCATTCAAATCCTTCCCAAGAGTCATCCAACGCATACATTGCTGGATATTTTTTGTATAAATGTAATAGATCTTTTACATAATTCTGTAGATTTTTATTATTTGGATTATCACATTCCCACCAATCTAATTGTACTTTTTCATTCCATTCATGTGCTTGACCAAAATCTTGTCCCATAAACAGTAACTTCTTACCAGCATGTCCGAACATAAATAGATAACCTGCCTTTAGATTCGCAAATTTATCATTTTCATATCCTGGCATTTTATTAATCATAGAACACTTTAAATGAACGACTTCATCATGACTTAGTACCAAAATAAATTTCTCACTTGTAGCGTATGACATTCCAAATGTCATTTTATTATGATTGTCTTTTCTAAAGTATGGATCCAATTTCATATAATCTAAGAAATCATGCATCCATCCCATATTCCATTTATAAGTAAACCCTAATCCATCATTTTCAGGTGCTTCTGTAATCTTAGGCCATGCGGTAGATTCTTCTGCGATAATAATCGTTCCATCTTTTCTTCCACGAATTACACTATTTAAATGTTTAAAGAATTCAATGGCGTCTAGATTTCCATTCCCTCCATATTTGTTAGGAACCCATTCACCACTTTTTCTTCCATAATCCAAATACAACATGGAAGCTACAGCGTCTACACGTAAACCATCAATATGATATTCATCAAACCAATATAATGCATTTCCAATCAAGAAATTCTTCACTTCATTTTTGGAATAATTGAAGATCTTTGTACCCCAATCAGGATGTTCTCCCATTCTTGGATCTGGATATTCATAAGTTGGCGTGCCATCAAAATCTGCTAAACCAAACGCATCTTTAGGAAAATGTGCAGGTACCCAGTCTAGAATGACACCAATATGATGCTTATGCAATGTATCAACTAAATACATAAAGTCTTTTGGATCACCATATCTACTTGTTGGTGCATAATATCCCGTGACTTGATACCCCCATGAACCATCAAATGGATGTTCCGCAATTCCCATGAGTTCTACATGTGTATATCCCATATATGTACAATATTCACATAACTCTTTTGCGTATTCTCTATAATTCATAAAACCATCTTCGCTTCCGTCGTCTTTTTTCATCCAAGACCCCAAATGAACTTCATAAATAGACATTGGTTGATCAAATCCTGTATGTTCTTTTCGATCTGTTAACCATTTTTCATCCTTCCATTTATAAGAAGAAATATCAGTTGTCTTAGAAGCATTACCTGGTCTTAACTCTGCAGAAAATGCATATGGATCTGCTTTATAAAGAATTTCTCCTTCTTTTGTTTCAATTGCGTATTTATACAATTCTCCTAATCCCATACCTTGTATAAATCCTTCAAAGATTCCGCTTTTCTCTAAAGGTAACATATAATTCGCTTTAGGATTCCATTCATTTCTATCACATACAATAGATACAGCTTTGGCATTAGGTGCCCATACCGCAAAATGAATTCCTTTTTTTCCATTCAATTTTGCTGGATGTGCTCCCATCTTTTGATAAATCTTATAATCTGTACCTGATGCAAATAAATATCTATCATATTCTGTAATAAAAGTAGGATCAGATGGCATCTTCATCTCTTTTTTAGTAGGCGTTTTCTTATTTGTAATTTTCTTTACTTGATTCATAATGCTTGCTCCTTAATAAATTATGTTAGCGGTTACATCTATAACCATTATACATTTTCTTTCACAACCTTTGTATACAAAAATGAAAATTACGACCAATTTCCATTTTTGTATACTTTTCATTTCAAATGATATCTTGTGTTATAATTTTAAATGCATGAAATTTGGAGGATTAAACATGACTGATAGACACAATATTTATGAATTATTTGAAGAAATTCATATGGAAGCATATGCAAATAAAACAGTTGGAGAAATGTTAAGTGAATTAAATCGTTTGATTGGTCCATTTGATAAATTAACAGATGGTGAACTTGTCACAAGATTATCCGGTTATAAGAAAAGTCCATATCACATTCAATAAAAGGATACATTTGTATCCTTTTAACTTACTTTATGCCCTGTTTTACTTAATTCTGACTCATAATAATAACGATCAATGATTAACGCAATGTCTTGTACTGCTACATCAGAATATCTAGCAGTAGATAAATAATTCATACCATCCATATAATCATCATGATGTTTAACTTGATAGATACCAGAATCATCCTTTAATTTGACATACATTCCTTTTTTCATCATTTGAATCATGCTTTCTTTTTTTACAGAAAGTTTATTTCTTTCTTTTTCGCTTAATGATTTAAAATCAATGTATTTTGATTCAATATCACTAATACTAAAAAATACTTGTTTGTCTGCTTTCGTTTTATTTCTGATTTTTGCGAGTTTTAATTCTCTTTTTACTAATGAAAGTGTTTCTTTTCTTTTTCTTTTTTCATATTCTTCTAGAAGTTTTTGGTTTTCTTTGGCAGTTGTTTGATATTCTTTTTTAAGTTTACGATCTGTTTCATTTGTTGCAGCACTCAATGCTTTTTCATAATCATCCTTCAATTGCCAATATTCAGTATCCGTTGTAATACGCTTTCCCATAAATACCTCCACATTTTTCTAATATTTATTTTAACAAGATTTCATCATTTGAGGGTAAACATTCTTTTCTACTTTACGAATATAGATAAAAAATGTAATTGTCGATAACGTCCAAGTAATTGGATAAATCCAATACGCTAATAAAATATTATGATAGATTTGACCAATCGTAAATAATACACTAACTCTAACTGCACACCAACATACTAACATAATAATCATTGGAGCTGCTGGTTTTCCTAAACCTCTACATACTGCACTAGATATATGAGAATACCCTACAAGTAGATAAAAAGCTCCACATATTCTTGCCCTACCAGTTCCATACGCAATGACATTTGGATCATTGTTAAAAAAGGAAATAATCGTAGGTGCGAATATCAATAAAATCAAACCAAAAAATCCAATCATCGCTAAAGCTACAGCGTAACCGAAACGAATACCCCCTTTGACTCTTTGAAATTCCTGTGCTCCCATATTTTGCGAAATATAAGTTGTCATTGCCATAGAAAAAGCTGTAACAGGTAAAAAGATAAATCCTTCTGCCTTTGTAGAAGCTCCAATACCTGCCATTGCCAAAGATCCAAATGAATTAATATAACTTTGAATTAAGATATTTGAGATATCAATAACACTTGCTTGTAAAGCTGTAGGAAAACCATAACGAACAATTTGTCGTAAACATTCCATATCCATTTTAATTTTATTGAAATGCAATTGAATCGCAGAATTCGTTCGTAATAAACGTACCCCAGCTAAAATTGCAGTTAAAATTTCAGAAAGAATCGTCGCAATTGCAGCACCTTCTACATTCATTTTACATCCGCCAATCAACGCAATATCTAATACAACATTGATGAGAGAAGAAATCACCAAATAATACAATGGATGTTTCGAATCTCCTGCAGCTTGTAAGATACCTGTAAATGTATTGTACATAACAAGTCCAGAAAATCCTAAGAAGTAGATTTGTAAATATGTTTTTGATAAATAGAATACATCATCCGGTGTACCCATCAACTTTAAGATTTCTGGTGATAAAAAATAACCAATGATTGTCATTCCAATCGATAACAAGATACCTAAACATATTGTTGTATGTACTGCTTTGGATGTTTGTTCTTCTTTTTGTGCTCCAATAAATCGCGCAATAATAACACCAGCACCAGTTGAAAAGCCTTGGAAAAATCCAACAAATAAAAACACCAACGAAGAAACACTACTCACTGCCGCCAAAGCTTGTGCCCCTAATAAATTTCCAACAATCAAGGAATCTGCGGTATTATACATTTGTTGAAATAAATTCCCAATAAATAAAGGAATCGCAAACAAAATGATTTTTTTACGGTAATCCCCTACCGTCATTAATTGTGTATTTGGTTCACTCATATTCCCCTCCAAATTCAAGAAAAGAGACCATTGTCTCTTACTCAATTACAAATTCAGTTTTTAATGTATGTGCGTGATATGGAGAAACGATTTTCTTCAAATCCTCATCCGTTTCAATAAAATCTTCAATAAAATGTCTTCTTATACCAACTTCTGCATGTTCTAGATCTTTATAATCGAATACATTGCCTTTTGATTGATAAACTACTTTATCATCTATCATTGTATATCCAGAATTCTTTTGTGTTTCTAATTCAGAAAGTTGTTTTAATAATTGTTCTCTTTCATCTTGTTCAACACTTAGTTGATCATAAACAAAAGCAGTCACGATTCCAATATCTTCTTCATCAACATCAAAATGATATGGATAAGAAGCTACAACACCTTCTTTATGAAAACTCATAATTCACCATTGATTACATGATCATAGAGCCAATGTCCTACGCCATCATCTAGTACATCATGTTCCGTTACAGCTTTCGCATAAGATTTTGTTAGAGGAGCACCATTGGATAGACAAACACCATATCCACTTGATTTCATTAAACCAATATCATTCTCTTGATCACCAAACGCCAATACATCTTTCAAATCAATATTGTATCTTTCACAATATTTCTCTAATCCAAGCCCCTTATTAATTCTAGGATCCTGAAATTCAAATGTACAATGATGTTCATCATAATACGTTTGTGTCATGATCCAAGAAGGATCCATATTCGCTTCAACGACCTTTAATACTTCTTCACGCATTTCACCTTTGAATTGTACTTCTAATTTTCCCGTATCAAATTCCGCTAAGGTATCTACACCGCCAACAATTACATGGGAGTGATTCCTTGCCTTGGAAGCAGTCATAAAATCATCCATTTTCAAACAGCGGACTTCTTCATATCCATTTACATATACAATGGCATTGATATCAAATGGTTCCAAAAAAGTTAAGATCTTTCTAACATTTTCTTTGCTTAATAAATAATATTTATCCGTAGAATCTGTTTTTAAATCATACAATTCTCCACCATTCATTCCTACCGCAAAGTCAAATTCAAATCCTAGATTCCATCTTTTCGCATAAGATAAAACTCTTGAATCAACTGGTCTACCTGTCGCAAGACCAAACAAAACACCTTCTTCGTGTAATTCATTCAACGCAGAACGTGTTAAAGGCATAATATCTTCACCTTTCATACATAACGTTCCATCAATGTCTGCCGCAATCACTTTAAAATGATTCATATTTTTTACTCCTAATAATTACTATTTATTTTATTGCATTCTCCAATATTTGGAATATTTATTTTTACAAGTTCCTTTTGATACTTTCACAAAACCTAATGGATATTGATCCACACAAACCATCGCATAACCATCTTTGATATTTGTATCGTCAATCTGTATCGTTTCTCCTTTTAAATATTTGATTATGCGAATATCATCACATTCTAAATGAATCACATTAGAATATTCATTTTCTCTCAAATACATTGGTAAAGCTTCATCAAATTCAAAACGATTCTTCTTTTTTTCACCTAATAAGATACCAGAACGCATAATTCTTAAGCCTGATAAATCTACGTTTGTTTCTTTCATCACATAACATCGATCTTTGATTTCTTGATACAAACAATTTTCAAATGAAGCATGAATATTATCGTAATCAAAATGATATGGTTTTTCTTTCTTAGAAAGTTGGATTACATTTCCTTGTTTTACAAGTAATGAAACAAAATGACCTTCTCCTTGAACATGGTGTGGAAATAATTTAGTACCAAATGCATTTTGTGTAAAACCAGGATATTGTTTTAATGGAACTACTTTTAATGAGGTATCTAAAGATAATGCATATTGAATGATTTCTTCATCTTCTGATTCAGAAAAAGTACAAGTAGAATATAAGATCATTCCACCTGGTCTTAACATCTTTATCGCATTTTCTACAATACTTTTTTGTATTGGAACATAATAAGAAGAATCATGTTCAATCCAAGATTGAATCAAATGTGGATCTTTACGAAACATCCCTTCTCCACTACATGGTGCATCAATCAATATCTTATCGAAATAAGATGAAAAATATTGAGATAACTTTTCTGGTGCTTCTGAAGTAACATAAGAATTTCGAATTCCAAATCTTTCTAGATTTTTCAAAAGAGCTTGGCATCTAGAATAAGAAATATCATTTGAAAATAAGACACCAGTATCTTGTAATTTCACACCTAATTCTGTTGATTTCCCACCCGGTGCAGCGCAAATATCTAAAACACGATCACCTTTTTCAATTGGTAATGATTCTGCAGGTAACATCGCACTTGCTTCTTGAATATAATACAAACCAGCATAGTAATAAGGATGTTTTGTCACAGGATCTTTTTCATCATAATAGAATCCATTATGACACCAAGGAATTGGTTTCAACGAATATGGAAAGATTTCTAGAAATTCATCTACAGATATTTTTAATTCATTTACTCTTAAAGATGGAAGATGCGCTTCATTCAAAGAATGCATATAATCCTCATATTCATCTTTTAATAATTCTTTCATTTCTTCACAATATTTTTTTGGTAATTCAATCATAGTCATTATTTTAACATAACACGCATTTCTTTCGGTGTTATAATTTTTTTGTTACGAAAGAAAAAAGGAGAAATTGATATGAGATTTGTGAAACAAAGTGCGAATTTAACACCAATCGTTGATAATGTATTTTCAATTGTTTCTTTAGCGAAAAAAGATAAACAACAAAATGGAAACGAAAACGTTATTGATGCGACAATTGGTTCTTTATATGGTGAAGATGAAACATTAGTTGCCTTAGATGAAGTCTTTAACCATTATGATCAAATTGATCATAAAACAAAAGCTGCATACGCTGCTAGCTTTACTGGTAATCCTGATTATAGAGAAGCAGTATGGAATTGGGTCATTCAAAAAGAACAAATTGATTTACCTCATTCTGTCATAGCGACACCTGGTGGCAGTGGTGCAGTATGTATTTCCATCGAAACGTTTTTAGATACCAATGAAACTTTGATTATTCCAAGTATTGCGTGGGGAAATTACGCTTTAATGGCATCCAACAATAATATCAATGTTAGAAAATATGAAATGTTTGATGAAGATCAATTCAATCTCAAATCATTTCAAGAAACAGTTTTAGAAATATCTAAAAAACAAGAACGAATTTGTATCATCATCAATGATCCATGTCATAATCCAACAGGGTATTCTATGACAAATGAAGAATGGAACAAAGTGATTTCTTTCTTAAATGAAGTATCTAAGACAAATTCTGTAATTTTAATCAATGATATTGCTTATATTGATTATTCTTATGACCTGTTAAATAGTAGAAAATATATGAATCAATTCATGAATATTTCTAATAATGTCATGGTCGTTGTTGCCTTTTCTTGTTCCAAAGCATTAACTTCTTATGGATTAAGATGCGGTGGTGCAGTTGTTATCGCAAAAAAAGAAGAAGCTGTTAGAGAAGTAGAAATCTATATGGAAAAGAAAGCACGTGCAACTTGGTCCAATATACCTAACGCTGCCATGAGTAACTTTGTTTGGATTACAACAGAAGGAAAAGATGCTTTCTTAAAAGAAAAACAAAAATATATTGATTTGATGCAAGAAAGAAGTTCTATCTTCTTAAAAGAGGCAAAAGAAGTATCTTTAGATTGTTATCCATATAAAGAAGGATTCTTCATTACATTAAAAGTACAAGATAACACATTACGTGATGCCTACCACAAAGCATTCATGGATGCTCATATTTATACGGTTGCGGTAAACCAAGGTATTCGTGTTGCGATTTGTTCTTTGCCAGTTCAAAAAGTTTATGGGCTTGCGAAAAAGATGAAAGAAATTCAGGAGCGTATTCAATAATGCCAGCTGCTACAACACATGTTGAAATGGCAAAAGATGTACTTCGTACTTCTACTGAAATTTCAAAATTAGTCACAAACAAACAAATGTTTTATCTTGGTTCACAAGGTCCAGATTTATTGTTTTTTAATCGTGCTTCGATTCTTCCTGGTTCTACTAAAAAGTATGGAAATATGATGCATGAAGAAAAAGTCTATGAAGTCATTTCTTATTTTGAAAGATACGCAAAAACAAATGATAATTTAAATAGTTATTTTCTAGGTTACTTATGTCATTATTGTTTAGATTCAACTGTACATCCTTTGGTTTATGCCGTATCTCATAAAAAAGGTTTAGAAAGTGGCATCGATGAAGGAGAAATCCACGTTGCTTTAGAAAGTGAATTAGATGTTTGGATTCTTTCACAAAGAGGAAGAACAATTGATTCCTATGACGTGTATGAATATTTAAAAATATCTGAACAAGAAACAAAAATGCTCGCAGAAATGTATCACAATATGTTAATGGATGTATTTCATATTCCTGTGAGTGAAAAACACTTACAACACGCAATCAAAGATGTTTCATTTTATACATATGTATTATCACCAAAGAAATGGAAACATGATTTATTCTATTTATTAGAAAATGTTGTATTAAAGGGATCCCATGCAATCACCGCAATGATGTTAAATAATACAACCATTAAAGAAATTGTAAATTTAGAACATAAAACATATACAATGCCTTGGAATTCTAAGATCAAAACACAAAATTCTTTTCCAGAATTATATGGAAAAGCAGTTCTAAAAGCACATCACTTATTACTAGAACACCAACAATCTGATTTTGAATTAGACTTTTGTGGCAAATAAAAAAGAGACTTTGTCTCTTTTTTAGTTATCTGCTTGTGACCATTCAGGTATTTCAATACCTCTTTTAATTAATACTGTCTTTTGGAAATCTGTTTGATTTAAGTATCTTAGTACTTCTTCAATTTCTTCATCTGTACAACCAGCTAATACTTTTACATCCAATTCTTTTTCAAGAATATCTGCCGCAACTACCAAAGCGGAAACTTTATTTCTATTTTCACTACCAAGATATACTGCTACTCCATGACCAGATACACTCTTCATATCTTCTATGCGTGCATAATCCAATGGATATACTAAATTTTTGAAAGTATCATGTACTTCCCCTTTTTTCTTGATGATTTTTCTTGTACCAGATAAATATAAAGAATCTACTTTCTGCCAAAAGAAAGCGTTATTTTCATAATTTTTCATTTAACTCACACTCCACTAATCATTCTAACTGAGTTATATACAAAAGTAAATGATATTAAATATCACAATGTAACCTCTTACCAACATTTATGAAAATTATTTCACTACTATTTTAGAACGATCAATATCATCAATTGTATGACACCCAGTCATACGCATCGTTGATAAAAGCTGATCCTGATATAAGCAAATCGTTTTCTCTAATTGTTCACTGCCGCCTTTTACACAACTTAACGCAAATGGTCTACCTACAAGTACACCATCAGCACCCAAAGCTAAACATTTAAATACATCCATACCACTACGAATGCCACCATCCACTAAAACTGTCATTTTATCACCTACTGCATGAACAATATCTTCTAAAACTTCAACTGTTGCCAAAGAATCATCTAATACTCTTCCACCATGGTTACTAACAACAATTGCATCCGCACCAGCTTCTAGTGCAACTTCTGCAGCATGAACTGTCATAATTCCCTTTACGATAAATGGTTTGTTTAAACTTTTTTTCACATATCTTAGTTTTTCAGCATTTTTATTTTCAACAGGTGTTTTTCCTTTTCTCAATAATGGAAGACCTGCCGCATCTACATCCATTGCAACTGCCATAAATTCCATATCTTTGATTGCGTTGATTCTTTCGTCAATACCTTCTTTGACCCATGGCTTAATTGTAACGATGCCTTTTCCGTGATGATCATTCACTGCTGTAGCAGGCTTTACAAAAAGATTATCTACATCAATTCCATCTCCTGTAAATCCAACGATACCACAATTTTCACAAGCTTCTAATACGTTACAGTTATAATCATATTCACTCATATCGGCACCATAGTTTCCACCTATTCCAGCAATTGGTGCTACAAAAATTGGAGCTTGCATCTTCATGGATAAGATTTCTGTTTCTGTTGTAATTTGTGCATCATCCACCAATACATCCATATTGATTTTAATATCTTTCATTTTTTCTACGTTTCGAATAAAAGATCTACCTGAATCTTTTCCACCAAGACCTGGAATTTCACCTCTACAAGCAATACCATTACATTCTCTGCATTCTCTACATTTCAAACTCATATGTTGTCCCTCACTTTTCATGGATATGTTCTAAAGCCATACGATAAATATTCTCAATATGTTCATCTGCCATAGAATAATAAACCATCTTTCCAATCTTTCTTGTCGTAACAAGTTTAGTCTTCTTTAAATTCGATAATTGATGTGATATTGCAGAAGTACTCATTTCCAACAAAGCCGCAATATCAGATACACACAATTCATGTGCGAACAATGCATTCATGATTTTTAATCTTGTGGAATCTCCAAACATATCAAAGATTTCACTCATTGCGTCAACATCTTTTTCCGCAATCATTTGTTGTTTTACGATTGCGACTGCTTCTTTATCTGTATATTCCATAATCACATATCCTTTCCATATCGTATATTTTTTTTCATCTTATTTGGCGCATGAATTTCCATTTCTTTTTTGATTGCATAAATAGAATACATTTCTTGTATTTCACAACTTCCATCAATTAATTCAACAACCATTTTGTCATATGTTTTATACCACTCATAATGCCAACTCACGACTTCATCCCAATAAACCAAACTACATTCATCTTTATGATGTCGATTAAACAAAACAAGATAGTCTTTTGTGAAACGACACAACTCTTTGTCTGGCATAACGACTAAACAAAACAAAGATAACACGATCATTGATATTCCACTCATCGCGAGATACGGTTTTAAAAACGTAATCAAAACACCAATGAACAGGGTTACAATTAACAACCCAATTGGTTTGGCATTGATCATTTTTTCATACGTCTTATAATCTTTTGGTAAATTACGACTTTTTATAACTTGAGATTTCATACAATTAGTATTATAACATTGGTTTGACTATGATTCTCATTAGAATTTGTTATACTTATTAAGCAATATTTGAGGTATTATATGAATCCAATTACATTTGAAATAACACACATTGATAAAAATTCTGGTGCAAGAACAGGTATCTTGCATACACCACATGGGGATGTTGAAACGCCAATGTTTATGCCTGTTGGTACACAAGCAACTGTTAAATTTCTTTCTCCAGAAGAACTTGTAGAAATGGGAAGTGGTGTCGTATTAGCGAATACGTATCATCTTTGGTTAAGACCTGGAGAAAATATTGTCGCAAAAGCAGGAGGCGTTCAAAACTTCATGCGCTATCCTGGACCAATGTTGACAGACTCTGGTGGTTTCCAAGTATTTTCTCTTGCGAAAACACGAAAGATTACAGAAGAAGGTGTTGAATTTAGAAACATTTTAAATGGAGATAAAATGTTCTTATCCCCTGAAAAAAGTATTCAGATCCAAAATAAAATTGGCGCTGATATTATCATGAGTTTTGATGAGTGCATTCCTTTCCCTGCCACATACGAATATGCAAAAAAGAGTATGGAACGTACATTACGTTGGGCAAAACGTGGAAAAGATGCAAATCTTAGACCTGATGAACAAGGTATCTTTGGTATCGTACAAGGTGGCGAGTACGAAGACCTACGTCACTATTGCGCTGAAAAACTAGTAGAAATGGATTTTCCTGGTTATGCCATTGGTGGAACTTCTGTCGGAGAAGATAAAGAAACATTTAGAAAAATGGTTCAAATGTCACAAGAAAAACTACCATTTGATAAACCAAGATATTTAATGGGTGTTGGTGCAGTCAATGACTTATTAGATGCGGTAAGCATGAATATTGATATGTGTGATTGCGTATTACCTACACGTATCGCTCGACACGGAACTTTAATGACTTCACAAGGTAGAATCAATATTCGTAAAGCACAATATAAAGAAGACTTTACACCACTTGATCCAAAGTGTGATTGTTATACATGCAGAAACTACACACGTGCTTATTTAAATCATTTGTGTCGTGCAAATGAAGGTTTTGGAACAAGATTATTCTCGATCCATAATATCCGTTTCTTGATCAAATTGATGGAAGATGCACGTACAGCAATCAAAGAAGATCGTTTCAATGAATTCAAAGAAGAAACATTAGCATCTATGCATTTCGATGAAAGAGGTTTTTAAAATGGACTTAAATGATATTAAAACAACAGATTTTGATTACGAATTACCAGAAGAATTGATTGCGCAAACTCCATTATCAGATCGTAAGACAAGTAGAATGATGGTATTACATATCCCTACTGGCAAATATGAACATAAACATTTCTATGATATCATCGATTATTTTCATGAAGGTGATGTCATTGTTAGAAATAACACACGGGTCATTCCCGCTAGATTATTTGGTACAAAAGAAGAAACCGGTGCACATGTAGAACTATTACTTCTTAGACAAATGGAAGATGATATTTGGGAATGTTTAGTAGGTAACGCGAAAGTTGTAAAAATCGATACTGTCGTATCTTTCCATGATGGAAGATTACGTGCAAAATGCGTTGAAATCGGTGATAAAGGTCTTAGAAAATTTAAGATGTTGTATGATGGCATCTTCAATGAAATCTTAGATCAATTAGGAGAAGTGCCACTTCCTCCATATATTCACGAAAAGCTCAATGATCCTGAACGTTATCAAACAGTCTATTCCAAAGTAGAAGGAAGCGCTGCTGCCCCTACTGCGGGTTTGCATTTCACAAAAGAAATCTTTGAGGCTTTACGTAATAAAGGTATTACGATTGTTGATGTCACCTTACATGTTGGACTAGGTACATTTCGACCTATGGACACAGAACATGTCAAAGATCATGATATGCACGCTGAAGTATGCATGATGAGCAAAGAAGCTGCAGATACATTAAATCAAGCAAAACAAGAAGGGAAAAGAATCTTTGCGATTGGAACGACTTCTGTTAGAACATTAGAATCCGTATGGAATACTTATGGTAAATTTGAGGAATGTTCTTTAGAAACAAAACTCTTCATTTATCCAGGATATAAATATCATACGATCAATGGTATGTTAACAAATTTCCATCTACCTAAGAGTACTTTGATCATGATGATCTGTGCACTTGCAGGATATGAAAATGTAATGAATGCCTATAAAGCAGCTGTTCAAGAAAAATATCGTTTCTTCTCTTTTGGCGATTGTATGTTATTAACAAATGAATGAATTAGAAAAACAAGAATATATCGATTATATTCTTTCTAGAAAATCTTCAAAAAAAAGAAATTTCTATAAAGAATCATTAAGAGAAATCAAGGATTTCTATGATACAAATCCCAAAAAAAAGCCAACGATTTTACTTCATGCTTGTTGTATCGTTTGTGCATGTTGGCCAATTGATTTCTTAAAAGAAAATGGATTTGAAATCCAAATTATGTATAACAATTCAAATATTTGGCCAAAAGAAGAATACGACCATCGTTTATCAGAATTAAAACGCTATATCAAGGAAAAATGGAATAATTCCATACCTATCATTGAAGAAAAATATAACTATGATTTATATGCTTCTACAACCTTAAAAAATAGAGGACAAGATCCTGAAGGATGGAAAAGTTGTTTTGGTTGTTACGCAGAAAGAATGAACGCTGCATTCCAATACGCAAATGAACATCATTTTGATTACTTTACAACTGTAATGACTTTTTCTAGACAAAAAGATTCTCAGAAAATCAATGAAATTGGATTAAATCTTTCAAAACAATATTCCAACACAAAGTATTTTGTTTCTGATTTCAAAAAAGCAAATGGTGCTTTAAAATCAGAAGCAATTTGTAATACATATTGTTTATATCGACAAGACTATTGTGGATGTGAATATTCTTATCATGAAAGACATCAAAATGATTAGAAAAGTGTGCAAAAATCCTTTAAATATGGTATTATTCGTAAGTGCAAAAAGGAGGAAATAATCTTGAGTAAAGAAGATGCAATCCAGATGGAAGGTGTTGTAGAAGAAATTGCTTCTAACGCATTTAAAGTAAAGTTAACAAATGGAATGGATATTCGTGCTACTTTAGCCGGTAAATTAAGAATCCATCACATTCGTATTCTACCTGGAGATAAGGTAAAGGTTGAAATTTCACCATACGATCTAACAAACGGTAGAATTGTATACAGAAACAAATAAAAAGCAGATTTCTCTGCTTTTTTCATTTACTTTGTTTTATTCGCTAATTGTGCTAAAGCATCTTTTGGTTGGAAACCAACAATATTTCCTACAAGTTCTCCATCTTTAAACGCAAGCAATGTAGGAATAGACATAATTCCATAACGTTGTGCAACGTCAGGTAAGTCATCTACATTTACCTTCACAAATTTCACATCAGTCATCTCATTAGATAGTTCTTCTACAAGTGGTCCAACCATCTTACAAGGTCCACACCAATCAGCATAGAAATCTACAAATACAGATTTGTTGTCTTTTAATACTGCATCATATTCATTTGTACTATTAATAATATCCATAATAATCTCCTTTAACCAAAATGATAATAAGATAAATATTCGAAAAAAACAAATCATTTGCCTAAATGATTTGTTTTAAAGTATCTAAATATTTTTGATTCATTTCAATGAGCTTTTTATATTCTTCTTCTCCAATTACTTTATAAGCTTTTCTATCCAATTTTAATACTGGATCTAATTTTGAATGCAGATAACAATTTCCCTTTTCCGTTAATTGAATAATTTTATTTCTTCCGTCATTTGGATCTTTTATGAATAGAATATATTCTTTTTTTAAATAATCTTGTATAAAGTTATTCACCGTTTGTTTTGGCAAATGATGAGAAAGAGAGATACTTTTTTGTGTACATTTTTCTTGAATATATAATTCATATAAAATCAATATTTCAATCGGATGAATATCATTTTCTTCATAAAATTGTTGATATACCGCAGTAATTCCAGATAAAATACTACCCAATTGTTTTAAATCTTGTTCTGTTTTTTTCATGATCAATATTTTAACAACCAACAGATTCTTTTGTCCAACGATTTTGTGACCAACGTACACTTCCTGCTATCATACACAAAACCCAAGTAACAACAGTTGTATACCAAATTCCATAGGAATTAAACAACGTATTAGATGTTAATAAAAAACCAAATCCAATTCTTGATAAAATTTCAATCATTCCACAAATCATCGCAAATGATGAATCTCCACATCCAGTTAAGACATGACGATAAGTCAAATAAATACCTTCAATCACAAAAAAGATACTAGTGAATTTCATCATCTTAGATGATAAAGAAATAATTTCTTTATCATTCACAAATATTGACATAATCTGTTCACCAAACAATAAAATGATAATTAATGAAACAATTGATATCAAAGAGTTGATCATTAAGCCACTACGTTTACATTGTTTTACACGTTCTACATTTCCAGCACCTTTATTTTGTCCCGCAAAAGTCGTTAAAGCAGTTCCAATAGAAATAAAGATTGTATATAAAATTTGTTCAATTTGAGAAGTTGCACTAAATGCACCAATAACTATTTCCCCAAATTCATTCACAACACCTTGTAAAATCGTAGAAGATAAATAGACAAGTGTATATTGTAAAGCATTTGGAATGCCAATCCTTATAACTATAAACATCATTTGAATATTAATTCTGTGTTTTTCGAATGCGCTAGAAATCAAAGGAACATTCTTCATACAATACATCAAACACAATATCGCAGAAATCAATTGTGCAATCACAGTCGCTATTGCAGCACCTGCCACTCCCAATTGTAAAGGAAGCACAAAGATCAAATCTAAAATAATATTCAAAACTGAACATACGCCTAAAAATAACAAAGGTGTTTTTGCGTCACCTATCGCCTGTAGAATTGAAAAAGGTGTATAGTACAAACAAACCGCAAAAGACCCTGCCAAATAGATAATCATATATGTCATTGCTTCAGAAAAAATAGATTCTGGTGTATTCAATAATTGTAATAATGGTCTACAAAACAAGATTCCAATAACAGAAACAACAATTGATAAAATAAATGTAATCAATAATCCATTAAATGCAGCTAGTGAAGTTTCTTCATGCTTCCTTGCACCAAAATATTGTGATACGACAATACCTGTTCCTGCACTCATTCCAATACAGATTCCCATAAACATATTTGAAATTGGCATCGCAGCGCCAACCGCACTAAATGCCGCAACACCCACAAATTGACCTACGATAATACGATCCACAATGGAATATAGTTGTTGTAATAAATTTCCAATTAGAACTGGAAATGCAAATTCCACGATGATTTTGATTGGTTTTTCGTTTAACATAACTCCTCCTAATATAGTCCTTCGCAGGACTATATTAGTCTCTTCTAAGACTATTGTCAACTCCTAAAAAAAAGAACATCTTTTCAGATATTCTTCTTCTATTTAAATTTTAGAAGCAGCAGCTTCATCCATAATAACTGTTACATCTGCATGATC
>CAVLCI010000023.1:0-21809 GCA_963661415.1 Bifidobacteriaceae bacterium
AAATCTATCCTACAATTGAACAAAGTGTTATGTTTGCGAAAACTTTTGGTTGTTGCCGTAAAGTCTATAATCTCATGTTGAATGATAAGATTGAAAGTTATAAGTCTACTGGTAAGTTTATCTCTGTTACACCTGCTAAATAAAAAAACATACTTAGAAAGACATCCGCGGTTTGCTTTCTAAGTATGTAAAAAAAAAGAATAGTCATTTGACTATCCTTATTCAGCTACTGTATCTTCTGCAACTTCTTCTACAGTTTCTTCAGGATCTGGAACATACTTAATCACTAAATGTCTGTTAGCTCCTTCTCCTTCTGATTCTGTACTAATGTTATGCCAATCATTCAATGTTTGGTGAATAACTTTACGTTCATCATTTGGCATTGGATCAAGTTCAACATTGACATGAGACTTTTGAACTTGCTTGGCAATTCTTTTACCCATAGATCTTAATTTGTAATAACGATCATCTTTATAATGATTAACATCAATTAATACATCAATTCTCTTTTTAAATTCAGCGTTAACAGCTGCTCTTACAACTGTATTGAAAGCAGATAATGTTTTACCCATCTTTCCAATTAATACAGCGTTATTGTCTGCATTAAGATTAATGATAAAACCATCATTCTTTTCTTCAAGAGCTACTTCGATATCTAAATCAATTCCAGTAAAGAAATCTCCTAAGTAATCAAAGATAAATTCTTTTACATCTTCTAATGTGAATACATTGGCAGTAATAGATTTACCAATACCAAGTACACCATCATTTTCTTCTGTAATCGTATAAGATAATTCTTCAACAGAACATCCTTTATCAATAGAAGCATTTTCTAGTAATTCTTCAATTGTTTTAGCAGTATAAGAAGTCATTATCTTGCTCCTTTCTTTTCAGAATTTTGTTTATCAATAACTTTTTGAACAATTAATGTTTTAACAATATTTACAAGTGAGTTGATAGCCCAATAAAGAGCCATAGCACTTGGCCACATTAAACCAAACATTAAGATCATTGCCATCATATAGATCTGCATGAACTTCATAGATTTATTATCTGAAATTTCAGGTTTTCTATGATGTTTTGCAGCTTCTGCTTCTGCTTTCTTCTTTTGAATGATTTGTGGAAGCTTCATTGATAAGATTTGGCAAGCAGCCATGAAGATGAATAATACTAAGTACATCCATCCAGTTGTATCTCCACTTAATGCACTCTTAATTCCAGTTAATGGAGTTGAATCCATTTTCATTCCTAAGAATTGACCAGTTTGTACAGCTTCACTTCTTTGTACAGCCATATACATAGCCATTAAGATAGGAAGTTGAATAAATGTAACTAATAATGTACCTGTAGGTGAAATATTGTATTTCTTATACAATGCTTGCATTTCAGCAGCTTGACGCATTTTAGATGTGTCATCATCTCTACCTTCATACTTACGTTGAATCTTTTCTAGTTCTGGTTGAATCAACTGCATTTGTTGTGTGGCAATTGTTGATTTATAAGTAGCTAAGGCAACAATACCATTTACTAAGATTGTAATTACAATAATTGCTCCACCAACAGAAATCTTTGGTGCGAGTAAATTGATTAATTTACTTAATGGATAAACAAAGATTGCACTAAACCAGTTTTCATCAGCCATGATGCTAGAAAATGTTGTATCGTTTGTGATTAAAATGACGTTGTTATTTGCATCTCTTGGAACAGTGCAGCCTACTGTCATAACCACAAATAACATTAAGCACGACCATTTCAATATTTTTTTCATGCGGGGACTAAATTTCATTACCCTTCTCCTTAATTGTCTAACTACAACATTGTAGCTTTAATAAACAGTTTTTCCAAGTTCTTTTTGTTCGTGGCATAGTTATTATCTTTATATCCAAATCGAACAATAATGATGGCATCATAGTTACAAGTTTTAAAATCAATTAATTCTTCACACATCATACGAACTTGTCTTTTTAATTTGTTTCTTTCAACCGCATTACCAATCTTTTTAGAAAGTGTAATTCCAATACGATTCATATCTTCTTTTTTAGGAAGATAATATAATGCAAATTGACCATTCGTAACTTTCTTTCCAGTATGAATTAATTTCTGGAATTCTTGAGATTTTCTGACACGATTAATTTTTTTCATATCAAAAAGTAAAAAAACCACCAATCGGCGGTTTTAAGCAGATAAGACCTTTCTTCCCTTAGCACGTCTTCTTGCAAGGACCTTACGTCCGCCGACTGTTGCCATACGGGCCCTAAAGCCATGAGTGGCTTTGTTCTTTTTCTTGCTTGGTTGGTATGTTCTCTTCATTCATGCCACCTCCATTCATAAATTTTTCTACATGTTATAGAAAACAAACGCTATAAAATAATATCTTTTGGATACTAAATTGTCAATAAACATCACAAAAAAAGACAATTGATTTCAGAAACTTTTTTCAAGTTTTATGATTTCATTGTCTTTTTGTATCAAATACTATTTTTGAATATTGTAATATTCTTCAAAAGTATAATTTGGATCGTTTAATTCTTGACCTTTATTGTAGATTGCATTGGCTACATCAACACCAACATAACGATAATGATATGGTGTATAAGCAACTCCAGTAATACTTTCTTTTCCTTCAGGATATCTTTGAATAAATCCATATTCATGTGCGTGTTGGTATAACCATTGACCAACAGCAGTATCTTGGAAACTTGTTGAGTTATTAATATTTGTAGGATCATCTGTAAAGTCTAGCGCTAGACCAGTTTGATGTTCGTTACATCCCGCAATATAACCATTTGCTTTTGCATATTCTTCACCATTCAATGCAGCAATATCCAATGCTTTTTCTTCTATTTCTTGATAAGACATATAACCACTTGTAACAGTTAAAGTAATACCTTCTGCTTCTGCAGCTGCTTTCATTTGTTTTGCCATTTCCCCTGCTTCTGCATTTACTTGAATAACATCTGTTGTACTATTCAAATAAGGTGTTGCTAGATTTTGAGGTATAAAATCTTTTGATAAGGCATGTGTTGCATCAACCAATACTTGCATTGAATTTTGATCTAATAATTCATCTGGTAACTTATTTGTATCATCTGAATTACTTTCTTCTGGTGATAAAGTAGGTACTAATGTTGGTTGTGCTGCTTTATGAATAGCTTCTCTATTTTTATAAGCATACATACTAACTAATAATAGAACCAAAGAAATCACTAATAAGATAGAAATAATAATTACGATCGTGGTTTTCTTTTTTGGTTTCTTTTTCTTTTTTTCTTTTTCTTCTAATTCTGTATAGATTTTTAAATCAGCTGCTGTTTCTTCTAGTTTTCTAAAAACATCGTCTACTTTTTTTTCTTCTAATAATTCAGGAGAATCCGAAATATTTTCAAATAAAGTACTTGTTTCAGAAACAATTTTGTCACTACTTGTACCATTCTCTAATTCATAATCTATATCTTCAGGAAAAGAATTTGTTTTGCTTTCAAGTTTGATATCTTCTAATTCTTTTTCAAATGTATCTTTATTATTCATAAATCTATTTTAAATGGAATTTACAGAAAAGAGAAATTATTTCACAATATTTTCAGATAACAAGAATTTAGAAATTTTAATTTTTGATATAAAAATGATAGTATTTTAATGGTGTCGTGAGGTGAAATATGCAGATTATTATCTATTTAATCTTAATTTTATTGATTGTAAGAATGTTCTTAATGTCAAAAAGAACAAAAAAGAGTAAAAAGTTAATTGATGTAGTCAATTCTATTGGTGACAAAGATGAATTTTTTCATAATATGGAAGAATTTGAAGAAACAATGAAAGATGATGAAGAGTTTTTAAATAAAGGTAGAGTCATTAAATTATGGGGATATGCATTTCATAATGAATTTTTAGATTTTGAAAATGTATTAAATTCTATCAATGTTGATAAATTAATGGCACATAATAAAAATGGAACAGTTTCTATTAATGAAAATGAAGATGCATTCTTTTATTTATATTTAGGAATTCCTAATATATTAGAAAAGGATGAAATGCCTTTATATCGTAGACAATTAAAAGAAAAGATGGATCAATATAGTGATGTATTGAAAAATCAATTAGTAAAAGAATTAGGAAATGAAGTTAATAAGTTCTATGAAAATGAAGAAGATCAAGGATTGAAATTTTATGAAGATCTTTTATCAGGAAACTATAGTCAATATCAATACTCAAAATCTTTGATTGGAATTTATAAATCTATTGCCAACGCAACTGCAGCGTATTTATATAAACAACAAGGAAATACAGAAAAGTATGAAGAATGTAAACCAATGTTAGAAAATTTCGCAAAGAGTGGAATTGGTGAGAGATGGATCAAACAACTTGGTTTAGAAGTAGAAAAACCTGTAGAAGAAGAAACAATTGAAGTTTCAAATGAAGAAGAGGATACAAAAGAATGAAATTAATAGTTGGATTGGGAAATCCTGGAAAAGAATATGAAACAACAAGACATAATTCAGGCTTTATGGCTATGGATTATCTCTCAGATAAATGTAATACAACACTTTCTACAAAGAAGTGGAACGCAAATATTGCTTCTGTAAAGATTGATGGTGAATCTGTTTTATTAATGAAACCATTAACTTATATGAATGAATCAGGTAACGCAGTTATTCAAGCTGTTAATTATTATCATATTGATCCAAAAGATATCTTGATTATGCATGATGATATGGATATACCTACAGGTTCTGTTAGAATCAGAAAAAATGGATCTGCTGGTGGACAAAAAGGAATGAAATCCATTATTAATCATTTAGGAACAAGTGAAATCGCTAGAATTCGAATTGGAGTAGGACATTCAAGTAAAGGAAATCATGAATTGGTTCCTGATTGGGTTCTTTCACCTGTTCCAAAAGCAGAAAAAGAAGATTTCGAGTTTGCGTTAAAGACAAGTGCAGAAGCAGCTTATGCATGGGTCAATGAACCTATGGATAAAGTAATGAATCAATACAATATTAAAAAGTAATATGCATAATGAAAAAATACCAAAGTGGTTATTCGATGAATTAGAAAATAATCCTGCAGTTCAATTATTAAATGAAGAGAATTCTGATATTCCATTGAATACAGTGATTCAAGAAGCACTCGTGATTGCAGGTTCTTTTCATCATCGTAAACGTTCTTTATTAGTTGTAAAACAAAATTTATATCAAGCACAACGCTTATATGAGAGAGTTTCATCTTTTCTCTCAGATGAAGAATGTGCTCTTTTTGCTTCAGATGAGTCTTTAAGAGTAGAAGCGATTGCTAATTCTCCTGAAATGCAAGCAATTAAAGTAGAAACAATGGCATCTCTTTTAGAGAACCCGCATCAAGTCGTTATTACTTGTCCAAGTGCGTTATTACGTTTTTTACCAAATCCTAAAGATTTTCAAGATTGTGTTATTGATTTATCTGTTGGAAAAGAAATGGATATGGATTCTTTAAAAGAAAAATTGATCAAAGGTGGATATACACAAACAAATCATGTTGATCAACCTTTATCATTCGCTAGTAGAGGTGGCATAATTGATGTCTATTCCATCAATTATGAAAATCCAATTCGTATTGAATTCTTTGATACAGAAATTGATTCCATTCGTTTCTTTGATGTAACGACACAAAAGACAATTCAACAAATCAATGAAGTAAAAATTGTTCCTGCTTCAGATGTTTTATTTACAGATGAACAAATTGAAGAGATCTGTACAAAAGCTAGAAAGATTATCAATGATGATACAAGAAATATTTCAGGTGAAATTGAATCTGATCTTACATCATTAGAAAATCATATTTTTGAAAGAAAGATGTATCCTTTTACTGCGTTATTAGAAAAAGCGAGTGGTATTTGGGAATATATGGATCATCCAACATTCATTATTTCTGATCCAACAAAAGTTTCAGATTCTGTAAAAAGTTTATTAGATGATTCTATTGCGTATATTCAAGAAATGGTACAAGAAGGAAAAATGTTACCAAAGTATTCTGTATATCATGATTATTCTAGAATTGCGTTAGATTGTAAAAGAGTAAATGAAGAACCATTCATGGATAATATCTCAATGATTGGTGAATTGCATTTACCAAATGAACCATTAGATATTCGCTTAAAAATGATTCATACACCAGAAAAGAATGTCATTGTTTTAAATGAAAAAGAATTAAATAAAGTCATAGAAGTATGTATTGATAATCAAATTCCATATCAAATGATTTCTAAAGATAGTGAATTAACACAAGGAATTAATTTATATCATGCAGATTATGTACAAGGTTTTCATATTGGAACACAACTCAATGTATATACTGCATCAGAAATATTTGAATTACATCATCATAGAGGAAGATACGAAAATAAATTCAGAAGTGCAGAAGTACTACATCATTATGAAGATCTTAAACCAGGAGATTATATCGTTCACGCTACATATGGTGTTGGACAATATATTGGAATTGAAACAAGAGAATTTCAAGGTGTTAAAAGAGATTTCTTAAAAGTCGTTTATCGAGGTAATGCAGAATTGTTAGTACCATTAGAACAATTCCGATTGGTTCGTAAATTTGTTTCAAGAGAAGGTGTTGTACCTAAATTAAATAAGCTTGGTAGTGGAGATTGGGAAAAAACAAAACAAAAACTACAAGAAAATGTTGCGAATATTGCGGAAAGATTGATTTCTTTATATGCAAATAGAGAAACACATATTGGTTATGCATTTTCGAAAGATACAGAAGAACAAAAGAAATTTGAAGATGATTTTGTTTATGAATTAACACCAGATCAAAAAAAGGCAGTTGAAGAAATCAAAAAAGATATGGAAAGTGATAAACCAATGGATCGCTTGGTTTGTGGAGATGTTGGTTTTGGAAAAACAGAAGTATCTGTCATTGCTTCTTTTAAAGCAGTAGCCGATAACAAACAAGTTGCGATGTTATGTCCTACAACGATTCTAGCGGAACAACATTATCGTACTTATAGAAATCGATATAAGGGGTATCCTGTTGAAATTCGAGTATTAGATCGTTATGTATCAAGTAGTGAAGTGAAAAAAACATTAAAAGATCTAGAAGAAGGAAAAGTAGATATCATTATTGGTACACATCGTTTATTAAGTAAAGATATCAAGTTTAAAGATCTTGGTTTATTGATCGTAGATGAAGAACAAAGATTTGGTGTTGAACATAAAGAAAGAATTAAAGAGATGAAAAATGGAATTGATGTATTAACATTAAGTGCCACACCAATTCCTCGTACTTTACAAATGTCTCTTGTAGGTATTCGTCAATTATCACAATTAGAAACACCACCAATGAATCGTTATTCTGTACAAACTTATGTTGTAGAAAAAAACGATGGATTGATTCAAAATGCAATCGAAAAAGAATTAAGTAGAAATGGTCAAGTGTTCTACTTATATAACAATATTGAACAAATCTATAATAGAATGCGTAAAATACAACATTTGATTCCAGAAGCGAAAGTAGGTTGTGTACATGGTCAAATGGGAAAAGAAGAAATCGAAGATACGATGTTACGATTTAATCAACATGAAATAGATGTTCTTGTTTGTACGACAATCGTAGAAAATGGAATTGATGTACCAAACGCAAATACGATCATGATAGAAGATGCACAGAATTTTGGATTGGCTCAAATCTATCAGATCAAAGGAAGAGTTGGAAGAAGTGATCGTTTGGCCTATGCATATTTAATGATTCCACAACATAGACAACTCACTGAAATTGCGCAAAAGAGATTAAATGCAGTGAAAGAATTTGCGTCATTAGGTTCTGGATATAAGATTGCGATGAGAGATCTTACAATTCGTGGTGCGGGTGATTTATTAGGACCATCTCAATCTGGATTTATTGATACGGTTGGTATTGATATGTATATTGAAATGCTAGAAGAAGCAATTCAAGCAAAGAAGAATGGAAAAGAAGTTGAACATCAAGAAATCAAACCAAACACAAGTATTGAGAAAACAAGTTATATTCCAGATTCATTCACAAATGATGATTTTGATAAATTAGATATGTATCAAAAATTTGATGCTTTAGAAACAGAACAACAATTGCATGCATATCGTTTAGAAATTGAAGATCAATATGGTAAATTACCAAAAGAAGTAAAAGCTTTATTTGATAAGAAAGAATTAGATATCGCATTAAAAGATCCAATTGTACAATCTTATCGTGAAATCAAAAATCAAATGGAAATTACTTTTTCATCTTTATATTCACAACATGTAGATGGTGTAAAACTATTTGAAGCATTCACAAAGATATCAAAAGATATTACAATTCGATATGCGAATAAATGTATTATTGTTTTGTTGCCAAAATCAAAGAATGATTTAAAAATGGCAGTTCAGTGTATTCAAAAGGCAAAGGAGTCCGTTCATGAGAATTGATAAATACTTAAAATGTTCAAGAATCTTAAAAAGAAGAACAGTTTCAAAAGAACTTGCTTTAAACCAAAGAATAGAAATCAATGGAAAAGTTGTTAAACCATCTCATGAAGTAAATGTAGGTGATATTGTTGGTGTTACTTTTGGTAATCGAAAGATGGAAGTAAGAGTATTATCTGTTCAAGAAGTAAAAAGAAAAGCAGAAGCTTCTGATATGTATGAAATTGTATCAGAAAGTCGCATCACAAATGATAATGGCGTGTTAGAATAATAACGGTGATAAGATATGAAAGATAAAAAGAAAAAGAAACAAAAGAAACAGAAAAAACAAATTAATGGTCTTCCAATCGCAAGAAGAATCCTTCCACTTATTTTGTTGCCACTTTCCGCAATGATGATTTATTCTGCAGTTAATGAAATTATGACAACTGTAAAATTAAATCAACAATTAGCTGAAGTACAAGCAAAATTACAAGAAGTGAAAGATGAGAATACATATCTAACACAACAAAAAGAAAAATTACAGGATCCTGATTATGTAGAATCTTACGCAAGAGGAAATTATCAGTTGTCAAAAGATGGAGAACAAATCTTTTATCTTCCTGAAAATACAAATAAGTAAAATCCGGACTTTGATTCGGATTTTTTGAAAGGAATGTTTATGAATATACAAGAATATCTAAAGAAATGTAATACGATCATCCAACAATCAAAAACAGCTGCAAGAGGATATCGAAATACACATAACATTTTAACAATTACAGGAATCGCATTAAGCGCAAGTGCTGCAGGTGTATTAGCGATTGGTACAAGTATTGGAATGAATTTAGGATTGATCATTGCTTCTGTTTCTTGTGCAATCGTTTCTTGTATTACATTATTGGTGGATCGTATTTATGATTTTGAACAAAAGGCAATTCAAAAAGAATATATCGCAAAACAGTTAGAACAAGAAAAAACATACTTTGAATTAAAAACAAATATTTATAAAGATGAACATCAAGATATTTTTGTAGAAAGATGTGAATCAATCATTCATCAATGAGGTAGTTATGTTTAAGATTATTAGAAATGCACATATTTATGCACCAGAAAATCTTGGAATCCAAGATGTTTTAATTTGTAATGATAAAATCATAGAAATCAATAAAGATATTGTATTCAATTATGATCATGAAGAAATAGATGCAACAAATCATTATTTAGTTCCAGGATTTATTGATCAACATGTTCATATCATAGGAGGTGGAGGAGAAAATGGTTTTGCCTCTTTGATACGAGAAATCCAAGTTAAAGATTGTGTACAATATGGTGTAACGACAGTTGTTGGTTTATTAGGTACCGATGCACATGTGAAATCTGTACAACAATTAATAGCGAAAACTAAAGCATTAAAAGAAGAAGGTATGAGTGCGTATTGTTTAACAGGTTCTTATGCAATTCCAACAACTACATTAACAGGAGCTATTGGAAAAGATATTGCCTTTGTGGATGAAATCATAGGTACAAAGGTCGCAATCAGTGATCATCGCTCTTCTGCTCCAACAAAACAAGAACTTGCGCGTATCGCAACGCAATGTAGAACTGCAGGATTATTGGCTAAAAAAGCTGGTATTGTTCATATGCATACAGGAAAAGGAAAAGATGGTCTCAAAAAAATCATGGAAATCGTAAAAGAAACAGATATTCCAATTACACAATTTAGACCAACACATTGTGCCAATCAATATGAAGACGCACTTAGCTTCGCAAAAATGGGTGGTTACATTGATTTTACTGCAGATGAAGATACTGCTTCTTTATTAGCGAATACGCTCAAACAAATTCCTTTAACACAAATTACATTATCTTCTGATGCGAATGGTTCCTTTCCAATATGGAATGAAGATATGACGATTAAAGGAATGGGTATAGGAAAGATGGAAACATTATATAAAGTCATTCGTTCTATGATCTTAGATCAACAGATTGATCCATCTATCGCATTATCTATCATCACAAAGAATGTTGCGGATGCATTACTACTAACAAATAAAGGACAAATTAAACAAGGAAATGATGCAGATATTGTCTTGTTAGATGAAGATTATCAAATTACAGATGTATATGCTTTAGGAAAGCAAATGATACAATCAAATAAATTCATAAAAAAACCATATTATGAGTATGAATAAGAAAAGGTACTGCGAAATCAGTACCTTTGTTTTGTTAGTCGAGATCTTCACCTTGTGAAGCAATACATTTTTTATACCAGAAGAAAGAATCTTTTCTACTTCTAGAGAAATCACCTGTTCCATCATCATTTCTATTAACATAGATGAAACCATATCTCTTATACATTTCACCCGTTCCAGCAGAAACTAGATCAATAGGTCCCCAAGTTGTATAGCCAATCAAGTTTACGTTATCTTCTTCAATTGCATCTTTCATGACTTTTACATGATCTCTTAAGTAATCAATTCTATAAGAATCATGAATAGAACCATCTTCTTCTACTTTATCAATCATACCCATACCATTTTCAACAATCATGAGTGGTACATTTGGATAACGATCAGCTAGTTCATTTAAAGTATAACGTAATCCAAGTGGATCAATTTGCCATCCCCATGGAGTAGCTTCTAAGTAAGGATTCTTGCAACCCATGAATACGTTTCCTTTAGCTTTTTCTTCTTCATGTGTTGTTACACAATTTGTCATGTAGTAAGAGAAAGTATACATGTCAACAACACCTTCTTTGAGAATCTTGTTATCTTCTTCATTATCCATGAATGAAGTATCAGTAACGCCTTGTGCTTTTGCGTAAGACTTAGCGAAATGAGGATATTCACCTCTTACCATGACATCACCACAATAATTATTCATGAAGTTTGTATTTTGTTGATTTAAGAATTGATCCTTAGGATCTGGTGTTAGACCATAAGAAGTCATATGAGCAATCATCAAACCAATCATAAAATCAGGATTGATCTTATGTCCTGCAATAACTGCTTTCGCACTTGCGACAAATTCATTATGTAATGCTTCAAAACGCTTTTGAGGATCATCAATTAATTGATCAACAGGTCTTTGTGCTGTATTAGAAAGATCTTCTGCAGATACATAACCAACACCATTATAAGAACCACCACCTGGCATCAATGCACAGTTGATTTCATTGAATGTTAACCAATATTTAACTTTACCATTGTATCTTTCAAAACATGTAGTAGCGTATTTTACAAATAGATCGATGACTCTTCTATCTACAAATCCATGATACTTTGTTACAATGCCCCATGGAATTTCATAGTGAGATAAAGTAACTAATGGTTCAATACCATATTTCTTACATTCATCAAATACTTCATCATAGAACTTTAGACCTGCTTCATTAGGTTGTTCATCATCTCCATTTGGATAGATTCTTGACCAGTTGATAGACAATCTAAATACTGTCCAACCCATTTCCGCAAATAAAGCGATATCTTCTTTAAAATGATGATAGAAATCAATTGCTTCATGAGAAGGATAATAAACACCTTCTTCAATAACTGGAGAAAACATTCTAGGTGTCTTTACATTTCCTCCTTTTAACATATCTGCACAAGATAGACCTTTACCATCTGTTAGATAAGCACCTTCACATTGGTTTGCGGCAACAGCGCCACCCCATAAAAAATTCTTTGGAAAACTCATTTTAATCTCCTTTTCTCAAACACTATAATTGTAATGTAAGTGTTTTCAAAATTCTATGAATATAATCGGAACTTTGTTCCAAAAAAAGAAGAATATAATTATGAAATAAAGGGGTATAGTATGCGTAATGAAAAAGTAAAAGGATCTGTTGATTTGTTAAACGGACCAATTTTAAAGAATCTTATTATTTTTATGATTCCTATTTTTATATCGAATTGTTTTCAACAATTGTACAATGCAGTAGATACTGCACTTGTTGGAAACATATTAGGGGAAAATTCTTTGGCTGCAGTAGGTGCTACTGCATCTATCTTTGAATTGTTAGTTGGATTTTCGATGAGTTTAAGTTCTGGGTTTTCTATTGTAATTGCTAGAGCGTTTGGATCTAGAGATTCTCATCGTATGAAAAAAGCAGTTGCAGGTTCCATTGTGATTGGAATATTTACAACTTTATTATTAACATTTATTTCAATGTTCGCATTAAAACCATTATTGGTTTTAATTGATACACCACAAGAAATCATGGAAGAAGCCTTATCTTATATTAATGTCATTGGTTATTTTGTATTTGTGATGTTTGCATATAATTTATGTTCAGGAATATTAAGATCCATTGGTAACTCTGTTATGCCACTTGTATTCTTAGTATTTTCATCTTTATTAAACATCTTTTTAGATTATGCATTTATGGCTTGGTTGAATATGGGTGTAGCTGGTGCTGCTATCGCAACGGTATTATCACAAGGCATTAGTGCAGTGCTTTGTATTATCTATATGCTTACAAGTGTTAAAGAAGTAGTGCCAGAAAAAAGTGATTTTGCATGGGATAGTGAATTGATGAAAGATCTTGCAGGACAAGGATATGCCATGGCAATCATGGGATCTATCGTATCTGTTGGTAGTATCATTCTTCAATCTGGTATTAATGGTTTAGGTACAAAGATCATTGCAGGTCACGTAGCTGCTAGAAAAGTATACGCTGTAATGAACTTACCATTCATGTCTATGGGTGTTGCGATATCTACATTTATTGGACAAAATAAAGGAAATAATCAAGGTGCTAGAATCTTACGTGCAATGAAAGATGCATATTTATTTGATATTGTATTTGCGGGTGTTTGTACTTTGATATTAGCTTTTAGTGCACCAACATTAATACATATGATTTCTGGTAGTACAGATGAAACAATACTATCAAATGGATCTCGTTTCTTATATGTTGTTGGTCCATTCTATGCGATACTTGGAATGTTGATGCAAACAAGATTTGCCCTACAAGGGCTTGGTTCAAAAATATTACCTTTATTTTCATCTGTGATTGAATGTATTGGTAAAATATTATTTACATTCTTTTTGATTCCAGTATTTCAATATGATGCGGTCATTTGGTGTGAACCAATTATTTGGTGTTTGATGTTAGTAGAATTAATTATAAGTTTTGAATGTAATGATTATGTCAAACAAGTCAAAGCCGAAAAAAAACAATCATTATAAATGAATGATTGTAATAAATATAACAAGAACAAAATAAAATAAAACGATTTGTTTATGTCTTAAGATCAACGCAATGTATTCTCTAAGTGTTGCTGGTGGTACATAATACATCGCTGTTTTACCACCAATACAATAAGCATTTAAACCAAGATCTTTTGTTAGAAATGCAGTTCTTAATACATGAAAATCACTTGTTGAAACAACACATGTCGAATCTTCTTTCATCAATTTTTTTGAGAATAGGAGATTCTCTTTTGTTGTGGTAGATTTATTCTCTAAAAGGATTTCACTTTCTTGAATACCACAAGACATTAAATATCTTTTCATTGCTTCTGCTTCTGAAATCACTTCATCATTTCCTTGTCCACCAGAAACAATAAACTTTCCATGATTTGTTTTATGATACCAGTCTAAAGCTTTATCCAAACGAGATTTCAGTAAAGGTGTCACAGAACCATCTTTTTGAATTCCACATCCTAATACAACAATATAATCACAAGGATAAGGTTTCTTTAATTTTGGATAAATAAATGAATAAATCAAAAAGCCACCAACTGTTAAAGGAATAAACAAAACAATATTCATAATAAAAGATAGAATTGTTACTGCTAAATAAGAACCTACCAAACCACCAAAAGTATTGAAATACCAAGTATAAGCACCTATAAATGTTAAGATACCCCAACAAATAGGTTGTATATGTACAATTGAAAATCCTTCTTTACGAATGACATAAAATCCATCGATGCATAAAAAGACACCGATAATGACTAAACTAATAATGATTATTATTAAAATGCTATAACCAATGATAAATCCAACATTATTGTTTAAAAATGCACTTGCATAAATTAAAAAAATCAAAAAATAAAAGATTCCCAATTCTAATAAAAAACCATTACTAATATGTCTAGGTTCTTGTTTGATTCTAATGATTGATATGATCAAAAACAAAAAAGCTAAGCTACCATTTAAGATTAATTCTTTCATATTAAACTCCTAAAACTAGATTATTTTAATATTTTTTCTAACTTTTGGAATAGTTCATCTTTGTTTATATAAGAATCTATATGGAAATAAGAATTTCCTTTTAACATTGCTGATAACATTGTTTCTTCTTTGCGATAGAAAATATAAGTAGGTTTGTTATATTTTTCTGCATAAGCAAGTTCATATCCAACACCCAATGAAGGATGTGTACATTCCGCAATCACGATATCACATTCACGTAACCAAGCAGTATCTTGTTCATAAATTAAAGAATCTTTATCTCTCGTTTGTTCTTGAATGGAACGATGTACATCTCCAACATGTTCTGTTAATACTTGATCTGTTTGATTAATATAAGAAATCATTTCATGGTATAGTTGTGTATCATTTTGACCACCACGAATACTTCCAGCAAAATATACTTTTTTGTTCATAAAATTCTCCTAAATATAATATAATTATACGCACTAGGAGTGAAAATGACGAATTTAAAAGAAAAAACGATATCTCAAAATTATATCTATCAAGGTAATATTCTAAATTTAAGAGAAGATAAATCAGAATTACCAGATCAAAGTATTGCGGATCGTATCGTTGTAGAACATCCTGGTGGTGTAGGAATTGCCTTAGAAGATGAAGATGGAAAGTTCTTCTTTGTATCGCAATGGAGATATGCACAATCTGAAGTGACATTGGAATATCCTGCTGGTAAAAGAGAAGATGGTGAAAATGATCTGAATACCGCAAAACGAGAAATCGTTGAAGAAGTAGGTTATGAAGGTACAGATTGGAAATATTTAGGATTGATGTATCCAACACCAGCTTATGATTCAGAAACGATTGGAATGTATTATGCGAAAAAGGGTGAATATAAAGGACAACATTTAGATGTAGATGAAAATATCAATGTTTCTAAATATTCACTTGATGAAATTACAGAAATGATATTAAATGGTGAAATTCATGATGCGAAAACAATCGGAATGACATTTTTAGTGAAAGAGATGAAAAAGAAAGGAAAGATTTAAAATGGAAAGAATTGCTAGTTTTACAATCAATCATTTATTATTAGAACCAGGTGTTTATGTAAGTAGAAAAGATCATGTTGGAGAAGAAGTATTAACAACGTTTGATCTTCGTGTAACAAAACCAAATGTTGAACCAGTAATGTCTACAGCAGATGCACATACAATTGAACATCTTGGTGCAACTTTTTTAAGAAATCATGAAACATGGAAAGATAAAGTTATCTATTTTGGACCTATGGGATGTAGAACAGGTTTCTATATGATCTTACATGGGGATTATGAAAGTAAAGATGTTGTTGATCTAGTAAAGGAATTATTTACTTTTGTAGCGAACTATGAAGGAGAAATCCCAGGTGCTACAGCAATTGAATGTGGTAACTATTTAGATCAAAATTTAAGTGTTGCGAAATATTGGGCAAATAAATATTTAAAGAATACATTAGAGTGCATTGATGAAGCACATTTGGTATATCCACAATAAAATAAGGAGAAAGAAAAATGAAAATTGGAATTATTGGAGCAATGGATGTTGAAGTAAAACATCTAAAGGAAGCAATGACAATCACAAATACTGTAACTGTTGCAAGACAAGAGTATTGTGAAGGTAAGTTAGGTGAAATGGATGTAGTAGTTGTACAGTGTGGTGTAGGTAAAGTTAGAGCTGCAATGTGTACACAAGTATTATGTGATTTATTTCATGTAACACATGTATTAAATACAGGTGTTGCGGGTTCTTTGAATAATGATATTAATATTGGAGATATCGTTATTTCTACAAACGCAATCTTCTATGATGTGAACGCAACAAACTTTGGATATGAATTAGGTGAAATTCCTTCTCTAGGAAAAGTATGCTTTGAAGCAGATGAAAGTTTAAGAAAACTCGCAAAAGAAGCAGTTAAAACAGCTGCTCCAGAGATTGGTGTATATGATGGAAGAATCGCAACAGGTGATCAATTCATTTGTGAAGCTGAAAAGAAGGATTGGATCCATGATACATTCCATGCGGAATGTTGTGAAATGGAAGGTGCTGCAATTGCGGAAGCAGCATATTTGAATGATATTCCATTTGTAATTATCCGTGCAATTTCTGATAAAGCAGATGAAGAAACAGTCGTTTCTTATGATGAATTCGAAGGAAAAGCAGCAGTACATTGTGCAAAGATTGTTGAATATATGATTTCTAACATGCATGCATAATATGAGAGTAATCAAAATGACAAAGAAATTGTTGATTACTTTTCTTGTGATGTTTGTATTTCTAGTTGGTGTGATTGGTTTTGTTTTAGTCAATGATTATAAACAAGATACTAAAAAGGAAACAAGTGTAGTGGAACCAACAATTGAACCAACGATAGAACCTACAGTTGAACCTACAATAGATCCAGAATCTGATACGAGATTTACAAGTACGGATAGTTTATTGATTTTTGCGAATAAAACACATAAATTACCAGATGGATATGTTCCAAGTGACTTAGTTTCTATTACAGTTTCTTCTACATATGGAGATTTACAAATGAAACAAGAAGCAGCGGATGCATTAGCGAATATGTTCGCTGCAGCCAATGCAGATGGTGTATATCCAGTTGTAACTTCAGCGTATCGAAGTGAAGAATATCAAAGTGAACTATACAATGGATATGTTGAAAGAGATGGCCAAGAAGCAGCTGATACTTATTCCTCTAGACCAGGATATTCTGATCATCAAACTGGATTAGCTACTGATATTACTTGTGAAGCAAATGGTTATAACTTAAATCAAGAATTTGAAAATACTGCGGAAGGTCAATGGTTAGCACAACACGCACATGAATATGGGTTTGTAATGCGCTATCCAAATGGAAAAGAAGAAATAACAGGTTATACATATGAACCATGGCATTTCCGTTATATTGGAGTAGATGAAGCAACAGCTCTTTATAATTCTGATCCAAATATGACAATGGAAGAATATTATGGTATTTCTGGTGGTTACTACGCAGAGTGAAAACTAATTCAAACAAGGCTTACTGAAAAGTAAGCCTAAAAAAGATCAGAGTAGCTAATACTTCTGATCTTTTTCAATACAATATTCATGATAAAGAATAAATTTGATCAAATGACTTCAATTTATCATCTGTTAGATGATGACTAACGAGCAATAAAGTTAAGTTTGGATTTTTTAACAAACATTCTTCAACAATGTTTGCGTTCTTTTGATCTAATGCACTTGTACCTTCATCAACAAATAAAATATTATGTTTATGTAACAAAGCACGGGCTATCGCAATTCTTTGTTTTTGACCACCAGATAATTGATTACCATTTTCTCCTGCCATTGTTTGTAATCCATCTGGGAAATGATCCATGTCATTGAGGAGCGCACTATCTTGTAATGCTTTATCGATTTCTTCTTTAGAGAAGTCATCTGTTAAAGTAATGTTATTTAAAATCGTATCATTGAATATAAATACATTCTGATCAATATAACTGATATTTTCAGAAATTTCTTCTTCACTGAATTCTTTGATGTTTTTATTTCCTAGTTCAATGTCACCTTGATAATCAGAATACCAACCTAATAGTAATTTTAATAAGGTTGATTTACCACAACCTGAAGGTCCAAGAATTGCATATTTCTTTCCTTTTTGGAATGTAATATCTGGATATTTGATTTCTGGTTTATCAGGATATTGAAAAGATAAGTCACTAATAGAAATGGAATCAAAAGATGTAGTTGTTGATTTAGATTCTTCTTTTTGTGTTTCAATTGTTTCAAAGTAAGATTTCGCAGAAGCAAGTGCCATTCTATCATTTGTAATACCACTAAAACCATTCGCAATTCCTGCAGCTAAGTTACTTGCACTAGCAAATGCACCAATCATAACTTTTCCTTGTATCGCAAGTAATACAGTAATGATTTGTTGGATAATCTGCATTAAAATACTAATCATACCTGTTCCACAAGTAATATATCCTTGTACAGATTCTCTTTTATAGTTTGGTTGTTCAATAGTATTACTATATTGATCACCCTTTTGAATAAACAAGTTCTTTTTGTTGAAAGATTTAAATACATCAATTCCCGCAAAGATTTCTTTGAATTGAGATAAACCTTTTCCATCTGCTTCAGAACATAATTGTCCTAACTTTTCCATCTTAGATGTAAATAATTTAGGTAATAATAACAAAATGATAGAAGAAATAATTCCTACAATCAGTAATACCCAATTTAATAGAAATAATGAAATTGCACAGCTAATAATCATACAAATCTGATCAATGATATCAAAGAATGGTGCCCAAGCTAATGCATTGATTTGTTTGATGTTTGTTGTTAATTGCGCAACATATTCACCATCTTCTTTCTTTTGATAATCAACTTTATTCTTTTGAATCGTAGATACCAGAATATCATGTCGAATTTGATTGTTAAGTTTCATTTTAGCTTTTGCCTGTAATTTAATTTCTATTGCAGAGATCAATAAATAAACTACATAACAAAGAACCATTAATCCAGTCCAATAAATAAATGTTTTTAAATCAAAGTTAAAAGCAGAAGTAAATGATTGTGCCATTAAAAATTGAATAATGACATAAGTAACTTGCGCTAAACATCCTAATATACAAGGTAGTAATAAGATATTTATATTCTTTTTTAGATAGTGTTTCATAATTAATTCCTTCCCATGAACATGCAGTGATTATCATTCTTTATTAGAGAATTATATCTACAGTTTAAATTTAAGCAACTTAATATACGAGAACATTGGAAGCATTTCTCAGAGTAGTCATTTGTTACCCAAAGTTTATTTTGTTCTTCTTGTATGACTACTTTATTATTATCTATCTTTCCAATCATATTTAAAGGATTTTCTAACGCAACAGAGCATTTTACAATAGAACCATTAGGTCTAAAGATATAACTATATGGATAACTTGCATAACAAATGTTCCCAAATAATTGATGTTCCCCTTCTTCAATACTTAAACCTAATTTTTGAATGTAATCCTGGTGTATTTTTAAGGTTTCTGTTTTATTGTTTTTTAAAATATCTAAGGATTTAACAGAATCGCCACCCCAGTCATTAACCGAACGAACAACCACTTTAAACCTTGGATCATCTTCAAATAAATCTTTTAAATAATCATACCAAGATAAATCAAAATCATTTGAAAGAATATTATGTCGAATGATGATTTGATAACGATAATCCTCTTTGGACAAAGAATGAATAGCGATTAAATTGTTTAGAATAGTTGATAACGTTTTAGAACCATCTACAAATGGTCTAGTTTTATCATGAGAGAATCCATCAATTGTTATTTGATATGTTGTTATTCCACATTTATAACATGTTTTGAAATTGTCTAGATTTAGTAAATAACCATTTGTTGTAATATTTGAATGGAATGTAAAATCTTGTTTTTCTTTGAGTGAAAAAATAAAAGAAGAAAAATTTTTAATATACTCCATACATAACGTTGGCTCGCCACCAAACCAATTTAGCTCTAACTTATCAAAGGATGAAATGTTCTGTTCAATAAATTGTTGAATTGTAAGTAAGTATTCTTTTGGCATAAATAAAGAATTATGGTTTTCGTAACAATAAGGACATCTAAAATTACATCCTTCAGTAGGCATTATTGTTATTAATAATGTTTTCTTTAGTAAATCCTTCACTTCATCTAATTGTCCTTTGATTTCTTCACGTGATAATAGCAATCCTTGCTCATGGAGAAATTGTTTTAGCTCTGAATCTAACTTTTCGCATCCTTTCTTTTTGATGACATCATATTCTTGAATGAGTTCTTTCGAATCTAGAAGAATAGAATTTTGTTGGATAGAAGATTTTATGATCCTACCTTCATCTGTCGTTTTATCGTTAATATATCCTGGAATAATAAACATAAATGTTTTATGAAAGTATAAAAGAAGAGTGGAATCCTTTGCAGAATTCCACTATAAGACATTAGTCTTAATGGCAACCACATCCAGAAACAACATTGATAACAATGTGTTCGGGTTCATTGTGAAGCAATGAAGATACAGGTTGTTTTTCATCTAAAACTCTCATATGACCTCCTTAATCTCTGCTTAAATATTTAAGTAATTTAAGTATAGATTTTTTATTAGAAAAAAACATATCGTTTTATGAAAGTTTTATTGATTTAGGCTTTTTATGTTATTGATTCTTTGAATACCATTTTTGTTTTCAGTAGCAAAATAAATAGAATAAGCTTTTTTTAGATATTCTTTCTTTTCATTATCTTTTTCAGAACAGTAATAAAGTTGTTCATATAGATTACCAAGATACTTATATTTTTGATATTTTATACATTGTTCTTTCGCGTATATTCCTAATGTATAAGCATCTGTTTTACTTTCGGATTCACTAACAAAACTCATAAATATCAAAATAAATATAATGATTAAATCACTATTATTCGAAAATGAAAAATGAAAATCAGCATAAAACATCAATTTATTTCTTAGTTTAACGTATGAAGAATAGTTCTTATTGAAATATAGTATTGCTAATAACAGTATCAGTGAGAATTCTATGTGGTCTAATATTTTCGTAGAAAAATCATCTTCAGAAAAATTAGGAATTGTCATTTTGATATATTCAATCGTTTTTTGAATTAAATTTTCTATATTGGTAGAATTATCAGTAATACTTAAAGTAGTTAATAAAATGAATTGAAATTGTTTTGATTGTATTGTTTCACATTGAATATTTGATATTTTCTTCTTTAATTCTTCTAAAGAAACAGTTGTCTTATAATTTGAAAATTGAAAAAAAGATTCCAAATCAAATAAGACTTCTTTAAATTCGGTTTGGTTTAAAAAGACAGATGGAGAAACTAATGAGATAAACATTTCATCAGGCAAATCAAGGCGCTCTAAGATTGCTTTTAGGTGAGCTGAAGATGGCAATTGTTTCCCATTTTCTATTCTTGAAATTGTTACTGGTTCACAAATTCCTTCACATAGTTCTTCTTGTGTAATATTTAATTCTTTTCTTCTTTCTTTAATAATTCTTCCTATATCAATATATTCCATGCGTTTAATTATAACAAAAAAGCAGTTTATTGAAGTGGTTGATAAATAATTATAGGTTTTCTTTAATTTCTTTAATACGGTAAATTCCATTTTTGTTTTCAGTAGCAAAATAAATAGAATAAGCTTTTTTTAGATATTCTT